>JASFIX010000032.1:0-14669 GCA_050122435.1 Desulfobacterales bacterium | reverse complement strand
CGCTGAAAGACGGTGCCACCCCGGTGCGTACGGGCAAATGGCAGATCATGATCAACGGCGAATCCTACAAACGCATTGTGGCCGAAGCGGCCAAGCTGGCCATTGGCGAAGAAAACGTTCTGGAAAGGGTTTTCATCGTCGAGCTGCTGCTGGATGCCAACAAGGAAAATCAGATTGCCGGTGCGGTTGGCTTTTCCGTCCGTGAAAACAAAGTATTCATCATCAAATGCAAGACCATGCTGGTTGCCTGCGGCGGGGCCGTCAATATTTATCAGCCCCGTTCAGTCGGTGAAGGCAAAGGCCGTGCCTGGTATCCGGTATGGAACTCCGGTTCCACCTATACCCTGTGCATGAAAGTCGGGGCCGAGCTTTCCATGATGGAAAACCGCTTCACCCCGGCCCGTTTTAAAGACGGATACGGCCCGGTCGGTGCCTGGTTCCTGCTGTTTAAGGCCAAAACCCTTAACGGTCTGGGCGAAGCCTTTGCCGGTAGCGATGCCGCCAAAGCCGAGCTGGAAAAATATGCGCCTTACGGAACCGCAGCCATTACACCGACCTGTCTGCGAAACCACCTGATGCTCTTTGAGATGAAAGAAGGCCGCGGGCCCATTATCATGGATACCGTGAGCGCTCTGGCCGAGCTCGGCAAGACCATGGATAAAAAAGAGCTCAAGCATCTTGAATCCGAAGCCTGGGAAGACTTCCTGGATATGACCTGCGGCCAGGCCAATCTGTGGTGCGCCACCGATACCGAGCCTGAAAAGAAAAATTCCGAGGTTATGCCCACCGAGCCGTATCTGCTCGGATCCCACTCCGGCTGCTGCGGTCTGTGGACCTCCGGTCCGGATTACGACTGGGTGCCGGATGCATACAAAATCAAGGCTGCCAACGGTAAGGTTTACAACCGCATGACCACGGTCGACGGTCTGTTTACCGCCGGTGACGGTGTGGGCTGCTCGGGTCATAAATTCTCCTCCGGTTCCCATGCCGAGGGGCGAATGGCTGTCAAAGAAATGGTCCGCTTTGCCAAAGACAACGCCGACTTTTCGCCGGCCCTCAGCCAATCGGCTGACGAACTGGTCGACATTGTCTATAAACCGGTTCGCACCTATCTGGAACACTGCGCCTACACCACGGACGACGACATCAACCCCGAATACATCAAACCCAACGGCATGATGTATCGGATGATGAAAGCGACCCATGAATACGGTGCCGGAACCGCCACCTACTACCAGACGACCTCCAAGAACCTCGAGATCGTTATGGATCTGCTGGCGACCATGCGCGAAGATAACGAAAAACTGGCTGCCGGTGATCTGCACGAACTGATGAGAGCCTGGGAGATTCAACACCGCATCTGGACGGTTGAATCGCACCTGCGCCACATTCAGTACCGTAAAGAGACCCGTTATCCGGGCTTTTACTATCAAGCCGATTATCCGGGCCAGGATGACGAGAACTGGTTCTGCTTTGTCAACTCCAAGTATGATCCTAAAGAGCAGAAATGGGATATCTTCAAGAAAGATTATATTCAGATCATTCCGGACGCCTAGTGGATCAGCCAAGAAGCAGACGAGTCAACTTTGACTAACCAACAGATACCTCCAGGTGTCAACCGACACCTGGAGGTTTTTGTTAATATCGGTTGGGTGGTGCGAACTGCCAATAGCATGGCTTTTCGCTTCACCAGCGCTCTTTATCTTTAGGTGTCAGTCGCCAGGTTCAAAGGTTGAGCGTTCAAGGGTTCAGAGGTTAAGCTTTCGCAGCAAATCATCAGTGGTGATATCGAAATGCCGGAACGAAAAGTCAGCCGGCACCGATATCTGCCGAGTCGAGGCTCTAGCCTTTAAAACCCTGAACCCTGAACCCTGAACCCCGAACCCTGAACCTTTGAACCTGACATTTAACAACAAAACTGTACGGAGGGAAGTATGACTGAAGAAAAAGCAGCTCCGGCAAGCGGAAGCATATTAGTCGTTGGCGGCGGAATCAGCGGTCTGACCACGGCGATCGAAGCTGCCGAAGTGGGGTATGAGGTTTTCCTGGTCGAAAAAAATCCGTATCTGGGCGGAAGGGTGGCACAGCTGAATCAATATTTCCCCAAGTTGTGCCCGCCGACTTGCGGCCTGGAAATCAACTTCAGGCGGATAAAGGACAACCCCAGAATAAAGGTCCTGACCTTGGCGGAGGTGGAATCGGTTAGCGGAGATCCGGGCAACTATGATGTGGCAGTTAAAGTTAACCCCAGATATGTGAACGAAAACTGCACCTGCTGCGATGCCTGTGCCGAAGCCTGTCAGACCGAAATTGACAGCGAATATGATTTCGGAATGAAAAAGATCAAAGGGGCATATTTGCCTTTTGAGATGGCTTTTCCGGCCCGCTATGTAATTGCCCCCGAGATAATCGGTACCTCGGATGCCGATCGGGTCAAAGAAGCCTGTAAGTACGATGCGGTTGATCTCGAAATGGAAGCCAAAACCTTGAATTTGAATGTGGGCGCCATCGTATGGTCCACCGGCTGGCAGCCCTATGATGCCGCCAAGATCGATAATCTCGGTTTCGGTGAGCATCCCAACATCATCACCAATATGATGATGGAAAGACTGGCCGCTCCCAACGGGCCGACACAGGGTAAAATTCTGCGCCCCTCGGACAACAAAGAACCGCAAAGTGTGGCCTTTGTCCAGTGTGCGGGCTCCCGCGACGAGAATCACCTGCCGTATTGTTCCTATATTTGCTGCATGGCCTCTTTGAAGCAGGCCACCTATGTCCGCGAGCGCTATCCTGATGCCAAGATTTATGTCTTTTATATCGATTTGCGGACTCCCGGCTACCGCTATGAACGGTTTTATGAAACGATCAAAGAGGATGAAAACATCTTTTTGATTAAAGGCAAAGTGGCTGAGGTCAGCGCAGATTCGGGCACCCAAAATGTTACCGTTGTGGCCGAAAATGCGGTAACCGGTGAAAAAATCCATCAGGAAGTGGAGATGGTGGTTCTGGCAACCGGTATGCAGCCCACGGTGGCGACCGGCAAACTTGCGGCCGATTTGCAGTACAATGATGACGGGTTTATCATTAATGACTTTGAAAAGGGCGGGATGTTTGCAGCCGGATGCGCCAACAAGCCGGCCGACGTGGTTTCATCCAATCAAAATGCTACCGGAATGGCCCTTAAGGCGATTCAAACCCTGGTGAGCAGATAGGAGGATAGTCAGACATGGATAAAAAATACGGTGTATATATCTGCGAAGGTTGTGGGATCGGGGACGCCATAGATATCGAAAAGCTTGGCGATGTTGCCAAGGAGGAAGGGCTTGCGGTCAAAACCTGCCCGATTTTGTGCGGTAAAGACGGTGTCGAGCTCCTCAAAAAGGATATCGCCGATGAAGGCGTCAACACCCTGGTGATTGCCGCCTGTTCCCGCCGGGTTCTTTATGATGTCTTTCGTTTTGACGGCTGTATCGTGGATCGGGTGAACCTAAGAGAAGGAGTGGTCTGGACACATCCCCGGTCAAAATATCCGGCGCCCACTGAAGAACAAAAAGACGATGAGAACTTTATCGACCATGTTCAGTTAATGGCCGAAGATTATTTAAAGATGGGCATGGCGCGGGTTGAAAAAATCGATTTGCCCGAGCCCTATCTGCTGGAAACACTCAATAAGAAGATCCTGGTGATCGGTGGTGGTATGAGCGGGATTTCGGCGGCCATCGATGCGGCCAAAACCGGCTACGAAGTCACCATTGTCGAAAAAGAAGCATCACTGGGCGGTAATGCCGCCAAATGGCGCAAACAGCTGCCGGGCGCATACCCCTATGAGGATCTGATCCCGCCCGCGATCGAAGCAAAAATAAATGAACTTGAAAACTATTCCAACATCTCGGTCAAAACCGGGACAACGGTTGCACGCATTGCCGGGGAACCGGGTGATTTTTTAGTGACCCTTAAAAAGCCCGGTGATAAAACGGAATTCGACGTCCCTTATCCCTTGCCGGATGAAATGAAACTCGATGACAAGGGTAATGAGCTGGATGCCGAAAAACTGCATGAAGCCTTTATGGAATACAACAAGGGCAAACAGGACATTTTGCAGATGGATCCAAATGGCGAAAAGTTCGGTGCTGTGATTCTGGCAGCCGGATGGCGGCCCTATGAGCCTGAAGAAGGCGAGTTTGCCCATCTGGGCTACGGTCAGATTGCCGATGTGGTCACCAACCATCAGTTTGAAGAGATCGCTGCCGCCGGCAAAATCATGCGGCCCTCAGACGGCAAGGAGGCCAAATCCGTTGTTTTCATCCAGAGCCCCGGTCAGGGGGACGACAAGGACTTTGACTATAGCGGTGCGGTCACCAGCCTGGTGGCGCTCAAACAGGCCAAATACCTGCGCGAAGATTATGATGACGGAAAATCTTTTGTCTTCTACCAGCACATGCGTGCCGTGGGTCTGACGGAAAACTTCTACAAAAACATCCAGCAGGACCCCGGCATCTTTTTAACCAAAGGAGAGGTCACCAGCGTTTCTAAAAACGGCGATGGCTTGATTATCGAAGCCGACAATACCCTGCTGGGTGAAAAGGTCCAGCTCAAAGCCGACATGGTGGTGCTGGGGACCGGGATGGTTCCGGTTACCAAAGATGATCCGGTTGTGAACCTGGCCTACCGCCAGGGACCGGGATTTCGCGATAATGCCCTTTTTGATGAATATGCCGATTCGAATTTTATCTGTTTTCCCTATGAAACCCAGCGAACCGGTATTTATGCCGCCGGTGCCATCCGCCGTAGCATGACCGTGGAGGAGGCGGTAGAGGATGCCAGCGGCGCAGCCTTAAAGGCGATCCAATGCTTGGAGTCGGTCAACCGCGGTGTTTCGGTACATCCGCGATCAGGCGATATGACCTTTCCCGACTTTTTCTTCCAGCGCTGCACCCAGTGCAAGCGCTGCACGGAAGAATGTCCCTTTGGCGCTATTGACGATGATGAAAAGGGCACTCCCAAGCCAAATCCGGCGCGTTGTCGCCGCTGCGGCACCTGTATGGGCTGTTGCCCGGAGCGCATCATCAACTTTGTCGATTACAGCATTGACAGTATTGGATCGATGGTCAAAGCCATCGGTGTACCGTCCGAAGATGATTATGATGAGCCGCCGCTGCGAATCCTCGGGCTGGTCTGTGAAAATGATGCCTATCCGGCCTTGGATATCGCGGCCCTGAATCGGCTTTCCTATTCGGCCGAAGTGCGCCTCATACCGGTCAGGTGCCTGGGTTCGGTCAATGTCATCTGGATCAAGGACGCTCTGGCCCAGGGAATGGACGGTGTGTTTTTGCTGGGCTGCAAACACGGCGATGATTACCAGTGTCATTTTGTCAAAGGCAGTGAGCTGGCCGAAATCCGAATGCAAAAGATTGGTGATGCCCTGTCGAGTTTGGCGCTTGAAGAAGAACGCGTGGCGCAATTCCAGGTGGCCATCGATGAGTATGATAAACTACCGCAAATCATCGATGATTTCGTGGCCAGCGTCGAGGAAATGGGTCCGAACCCCTTTAAGGGATTCTAATGGAGGAGGTATGAATATGGCGGAAACATATGTTATTGAGCCTGATTTAGATTTTATTAAAGAAGTCGGCGCACTGGGGGGCGAAGACCTGAAAAAGTGTTATCAGTGTGCAACCTGCTCAGTCGCCTGTCCGATTTCACCGGACACCAAACCGTTCCCTCGCAAGGAGATGATTGCGGCCTCCTGGGGGCTGAAAGATAAACTGATTGGCAATGCCGACATTTGGCTGTGCCATAATTGCGGTGATTGTTCCACCCGTTGCCCGCGGGAGGCCAAGCCGGGGGATGTCCTGGCAGCCGTGAGATCGTATGCGATCGAGGAATACGCTCAACCGAAAGCACTGGCCAGGGCGATGAAAGATCCCAAGAAGCTGCCGATCCTGCTGGCCATTCCCACGGTTCTTTTTCTGGTTGTGGGTACCATCACCGGTCTGCTGGATTTCACACCGGATCTCAGCCAAGGTATCAAGCACTGGAAATTTTTCTCGACCTGGCTGGTGGACATAATGATGCTCTCGGCGGCCGGTTTTGCTGCGGTAGTCTTTGCGCTAGGCCTCAAAAGGTTTCTGGGCGATATCCATCAAAATGCACTGCTTGAGGGCAAGACCGATAAGGAAAAGATCGAGATCCCCGGATTTATCCAGGCCCTGATCAAGATCATTCCGACCATCCTGTTACATCGCAAGTTTTCGGAGTGTACGGACAATAAAGACCGCGAAATTGCCCACTTATTGACCTTGTATGGCTTTATCGGACTGTTTATCGTGACCAGTATCCTATTTGTGGTGATGTATGGATCATATTTACTTCCCAGCGGGCCGTTTTATGGCCCCTGGTCCCAGTTGAATCCGATCAAATGGCTGGCGAACATCGCCGGTGTGGCACTGATTGTCGGAACCAGTTTGATGATCAAAAATCGCTTGTCCAAAAAAGATCAGGTTTCCACGTACTTTGATTGGTACCTTGTCTACCTGGCCTTCGGACTGGGTGTGACCGGCATGGGCGCTCAGCTGACCCGGCTGGCAGACTGGGCCTTTATTTCTTTTGCCATCTACTTTGTTCACCTGGTTCTGGTGTGGGCATTGTTTGCCTATCTGCCATTCTCAAAGCTGGCCCATCTGGTCTACCGGACGGTGGCGATGGCATACAACGAATATGCAGGAAGAAACTTCTAATTTCAGGTTCTAAGGTTCAACGTTCAAAGGTTCAGAGGTTAGTTATTGGAAGGCTGATGTCCGATATCTAAGAAACCTTGAACCCTGAACCCAGAACCTCTGAACCCGAAACCAAAAAGAAAGGGAGCACGCCTTGCGGCGGCTCCCTTTTGATTTCTGCGCGTGTTTTAGATGATCAAATCAATCTCCAGTAGCAGCTCCGTGCAGCTTGATCTCAACTTTGTCGGTCAGTCCCTCGTAGTAACCGCGCAGAATTTCAACGACTTCGTCACGTCCGAAATGATCCGGCAACGCTTCACCTTCTGAAAGCATTTTGCGCAGCATGGTTCCGCTGAGCAGCACCCGATCATCTTTTTCGTGCGGGCAGGTTCGCAGGGAAGCCATGCCGTCACATTTGTAGCAGTAAAAGGTCCAGTCGATTTTCAGCGGTGTGCACAGCAACGCTTTGCCTTCTTCTTCCGGGGTTGGAATTTTATCAAAGATGGTCTGGGCTTCGAACATACCATAAAAATCACCCACACCGGCATGGTCGCGGCCGATGATCATGCGTGAGCATCCGTAGTTCTGCCGGAAAGTAGCGTGCAGTAAACCTTCCCGGGGTCCTGCGTAGCGCATGTCGAGCGGATATCCGCCCTGGACCACTTTGTCTTCGACAAAATAATTCTTTACCAATGTATCAATGCATTTAACCCGAACTTCAGCCGGAATATCACCCGGTTTCAGATTGCCGACCAGAGAATGAATATATACCCCGTCGCAAACTTCAACGGCAATCTTGCATAGGTATTCGTGAGAACGATGCATGGGGTTTCTGAGCTGCAATGCCGCCACTTCGCTCCAGCCGCGATCTTCAAACATTTTGCGGGATTCTTCCGGTCGCATATAAACGCCGGCATACTTGGTGGGATATTCGCCTTCGCTCAGCACCTTGACCGGTCCGGCCAGGCTGATATCTTTCTGCTCCATGACCATTTGAACGCCCGGATGATCGTCTTTGGCGATTTTCCAGAATTCTTCGGCTGTGGTGGTGCCTTCGCCCATGTAAACTTTTTCGCATTCCAACTTTTTGTCGGCCTCGGTCATTTCAAATTTTTCGGTGACCGTCATAGTGGCCATTATCTCATCGCCTTCCGGGTCATACAGCGCGATCTCTTCACCTTCGCTGATGGCGTCCGCATCTTCTTTTGAAGCCGATAAAGTCACCGGAATGGGCCAGAAAGTCCCGTCGGCCATCAGAAAATTTTCACAAACACCTTTCCAATCCGCCCGGGTCATAAAGCCGGTTAGCGGGCTGAAGCCGCCGATACCCATCATAATCAAGTCGCCCTTTTCACGCGGGGAGATCGAAATCTTTTTAAGGCCTTCGGCCTTTTTCTTCTCAGCTTCCAGCTCGGCGCCTTCAAGCAGGCAGCAGGTTAGTCCTTTTCCGCCATGAGGTGGAATTAAATTAGCCATGTGTTTACCTCTCCTTTCAATCTTATTTTCTATTTTTAAGTCGCATAAGCCGACTAATGTTCTTTATATAAAAGGATATTGATTAGTAAGGATAACCGCTTTTGTCAAGCGGAATTGCACTCCTAAAGCAAAGATTTATCGATAATTTTGGCCGGCGGTGTTTTTAGGGTTAAGAAAGGCGATTATGTTAAATTTTCGCTTGATTTGCCAATCCGTTTCGGGTTAATCACAACGGCAAAATTAATCCCGCCGGTCTTATTTTAGCTACATCGACATTTATTTCGAGTGAATTTATAGGGGTTGTCAAAAAAACGTTCCGATATTCGAACGTTTTTTTCTACAACCACTGAGGCCGCGTTTCCTTAATTCGAAACCAAATTATGAAAAGCGGTATAAATTTCTGAATTTCGCCAATTGGAGATTTAAATATGTCAGATTTCATGTTGCCAGATGAACGACGCCAGCAGAAACGATTCAAAGCCGCAGAAGGTGCATTTGCAGCCCTGGTTGATCAAGAAAGCAGGCTGGGCCAGATTAAGGATATCAGTTCACATGGTCTTTCGTTCCGATATATCGACAGCCATGAGAAACTTGTAAACGCCAGTGAGTTAAAAATCATTCTGGGCCACCGGGGGCTTTATCTGGATAAAGTGCCTTTTAAAATAATTTCCGATTTTGAAATAGAAAGCGAGTTTAGTTTCAGCAGGGTCAACATGCGCCAAATCGGTCTGGAATTTGGGGAACTGACGCCGGGACAGCGCAGTCGATTGGATCGATTTATTAAGCACCACACGATCGGTGAGGTCGAATAGCCCCAAAAAGGAGTCCCGATTTTCAAATAGATCCCTTTAGATTCTACGCCCCATCGTCCTCCAACTCGGTTTTCATCAACCAAGGTTCAAACGGTCTGCCGCACCTCTCTAAACTTTGGTATTCTATCCTCAGCAGCTTGTATTTTAAATCTTTTTATTTATATACAAGGTTCTAAAATGTGAATAAACCGCCGAGTAGCAAAATAATCAACGCTAAAATAACCAGAGCAGCAAGGATGATGTTACGCTTTTTGGCGGGTGAATGTTTTTTAACCTCTTTCTTGGGAGATGTTTTCTCTTCAGTATGAATAGGGGATGTTTTTTCAGCAGAACGTGCGCGGAAAAAACTGGCCGGTGGCGGTGTATCCGGCGGTTTGAGTCTGAGCCGGGATTGAGCGGTTATCGGCTGTGGCTCGGTGGTTTGATCATCGAATGGGCCGGCAACAGGTATTTTTTTTTCAGTTTCCGGGCCTAAATCCATATGCCGGTGGTCTTCCCGGGGTGGCAGTGGATCCGGTGGCATGGTCAAATAGGCATCGTCAAGTTGTTGGGATTCAGCTGCGATTTCAGCCCCGCAATGGGGACAAAAACGGAATTCCAAGGTTTCCACTTCCGGAAGCGGTTGGCTGCATTTGGGGCAAGAAGGTTCCATAGTATTTGTTGCTTTTGAGTTTTCAATTACAATTTTTATTCTAAATATTAGGTGCCCTTGTCACGCACTTGGTTCAAAGGTTCAACGTTCAAGGGTTCAAAGTTTAGATAACAGCGTGCGACGAGACTTTTAAAAGCTCAGTCGGGTCAATGCTGTAACCTTTGAACCGCTGAACCCTGAACCTCAGAACCTTTGTTGAGCTATCGATAAGAATTCAACCCCACAAAGGTGCCGCCATTTTTTCGACACAGGACACGCATCAGGGTGGCAAAACGTTCGCCGGTGTTGCCGCGTGCCCGGGTTTTGGCCATGACCACCGGAAAACCAACAGCGTGGATCCGGACGCGTCGGGAGCCGTCTTTTGTCCGCTTGTTAATACGATCCACGGTGTCGATGACCGGTTGAATCCGGTTCCCGCTGAACTCATCACCAAAAACATATAGGCTTATTTTCTTGTCTGTTGAATAAAATGTTCTGATAGCAGTTGTAATGCCTTCAACGGGGCTGCTGTTACTGAATGCACGCCAGGAGGCAAGTCTGGATATAATGGCCCGGCGGCGGGCCGGTGTGTCTGGAATCCATTTGCCACGATATTGCGAAAACATATATTCGCCCATATCGTTCATGACTTGAATGCCTTTGACTTTCGGATATACATCCAGGGTTTCTCTTAATTTTCTCTGCACCAGAGACCAGGCGTTGCGTTGCATACTTCCTGAGGTGTCGATAATAAATATAATATATTCACTGTCTACCGGAATACCACCGACGGAGCGATCCATTTTTCGCGGTTGAGTTTTCAGTAGGCGCCGCATCTCTTCGGTTAACTCCTGCATAGCACGGGCCAGTTTACCCTCAATAATATTTTGTACCTGGGCAGTGTCTTTTGAGCCCGCAAACTGGCCCTCGATTTTTGAAAGGTCTCCTTGGAGTCTTGCCAATCGGATCTTTTCTTGCGACAGTTGCTCCTTTTTAGCCGTCAGGTCACGATTCAGTATGGCGGTTTCACCCCGGATTTCCACCAGTTCTTCTTCAAGCCGCACAATTTTGGCTTCCAGATCCACCTTAACTTCTTCGATGATCAACGGTTCGGCGAATTTGGATAACACAAACAGCAGAATCACGGCACCGAAGCCGCAGCAAATGCAGTCCAGAAAGGATAAACTGAATATCTGAATGTCACGCCGTTGCTTTTTCATTGTTTAATGCTCATTGCCCGGTTGGATAAATCCACAATCCAAAATCGACTCAGCTTAGCTCGTCGCAGGCCAAAATCCGCAATCCGAAATCTAAAATCCGCAATCCTTTAGGGCCAATCCCCCGAAGGCGCAAAAAAAGAACCGCGGGTGTCTTTTGCCAGGCGCCAGTATGAATCGGCTGCCATCGGGTCGCCCTCCATGGGGTATAAAATAATGTTGACCGGAGCCCGGGGGAGCTTGCCAATGGCTTCTTTAAACAGGCTCAGACGTTTTTTGCCGGACACCCGTTTACGCCAGGGCTTGCTTGATCCCATGGTCGGCAGGCCGTCGGTCAGCAAAAAGATGTTATCCGGAGCGGGCTTCATCACACGCATAGCCGTGATTGCATTTAAAAGACTGGTACCGTTTTGCGGAACCACACTGCGGATTTGATCTGCGGCTTGGTTGAGCTGGTCTACATTACCGGCGTCCAGCCAGGCTCCCTGGGTGTCTTTGAGTAAAGGGGCGGCGGTCTCGTTAAAGGCATATATCTGGAATTGGCTTGTTAGTGGAAGCTGGCTGGTCAACCAGTTTACGGTGGCAACGACCTGTTGCCATTTGGCGGAGTTTATTTTTTCTTTGGAGCTGAGGTTGCGGCGTCGAATGATTCCAACGACCGTGTCATCAAGCATGCTGGCTGAGGCATCCACCAGAATGAATATGCGCCGACCGCCCATCTTTAAATCAGTTAAATACTGACGGTCTCCGTGTCCGGGAAATTTTCGTAGCCGCGTGCCCATGTCGTCTTCGGTCTTGGCACCGGCCCTCAGTCGCTTGAGTTCTTCTTCTAAAGATTTAAGATCGGCTTTTAATTTGTTGACGTGTGCCTTGGTCGCCAGGGTGTCATTTTCTCTGTCGGCTAACTCAATCGTTTTTTGCTCAAGAATCTCTATGATTCTGCGAGAGAGACCCTGTGTCTGTACCAGTTGAGCTTCTGTTTGCTCCGTTGAATTACGGGCTTGAACGAGATCTTTTTTCGCATTCAGCACTTCTATCTCCATGCGATCCACTTCCGCACGAAAATTCGAGGTAATTGAATCGCGCTGGGCGGCACTCTTGGCGTTTACCAGCACAAACAATAGGATGATGGCCCCCAAGCCACATGTAATGATATCCAGAAAGGATAAGTTGAACACATTGACAGATCTACGTTTCATCCGTTTTTTTATCCAGAGACGCAATCAGGTTAAGGGTTTCGCCCGGTGTTCCCACCCGGACCATCTGCCCCAGCAATAATATCGTTTTTTCGTTTACCGGATTTTCATCCACAAACGTACCGTAGGTGCTGTAATCATTTAGTACAACCTTATTTCCCTCCAACTGAACCGTGCAGTGTTTTCGAGACACTCCGGCGATTTTTCCCTCGATTTTAATACCGGACCCATCTGCAGCACGTTGTAGCCCGATGACTAAAGGTTTTTCAGTTATGGGATAAGCCAGATTGCGATAAAGGATATGGGTGGGCGCTGTTTGCCCCTTGGGATCTTGGCTGGATTCTTCGTGTGATATATGGTCTTGAGCAGGTACCGGGCGCGAAGTCAAGAAAGGCGAGCTGTTTGCGGTCTGCTGTTTAAACAGCGAGCTGGTGAATTTCACGAGCCCCAGCGCACCGGCCCCGGGTTCCAGTTGGATAATCTTGCAATTTTTGATTTCCCCCATCATGTCCTTTACGCCGGGTAAACCGGCAATCCGATCAGAAAGCATCAAAACCAGCCCGGCTTCTGTCTTCCCATAACGTTCTTGAAAACGGCTAACAAAATGACTCATTTCCTCAAATACGGGCGCCCCTTTTTTGTAAAAAAGATCGCGGGTCAGTGTTACGTGATAGACTTTGGATCCTCCGGTCATTTCAAAATAGACGTCGGAATTCCGGCAAAGCTGTCTCAAAATACCAGGCAGGCGATCATATAACTCCTGTTCGGAGGCGGCCTGGTGCAGCGGGTCAAACCGGGTGCTGCGCACAAATTCCTCTGCAATGGCATCCACCCATCTTCGATATAAGTTGCTGAGACCCTTTCCTTCTGCCGACATGGAATCTTTTTGGGTTAAATGCTCCTCCCTCTCGAGACAGGTAACTTCAAAGCGGTGCAAATGCAAATCCAGGTGCAGCAGCAGACCTTCGGGCAACCGCTCTGGAACCGCAGCCACAGCATGGGGAATGAACCCTTTTACCGGGATGCCCAATTCCTGGGTGATCCCTAAAATTAGGCCTAAATGCTCCCGGGTATAAAAACTCGGAACGGCAATAATCATTTCTTTCCCGTGCTGTTTGACGGTCTGCCAGATATGAGCAAAATGCGCGAATGCGATTTCAGCGTGATTCTGTGCATACCGACTGGGCTGGTCGAGGGGCTCGATATTTAATTGGTTCCAGAATTGATTTAGAATCTGCCGAGGATAAAGATGCGCTTTTCTCTCGGCTGCTTTACCGACAATTAATCGGTTCTTTTCCGGTAGCGCAAATCCGGGACTCTCAACGCTGTTTCCGTCAATTTCCAGCAACCCGGCCGGTTTGCTTGCGGCAACCAAAATACCGGCGTCACTGAGTTCAAGGCCTAAGAGGCTCATCGTCAATACTTTCGTATTTAGGTTCAGAGGTTCCGGGTTCCGGGGTTCAAAGGTTATGGCTGCAGGCTATTTTTGTTTAGTCAATTTGTTAATTGGTCGATTGGTCAAATAGTTTAAGATGGATTGAATCCTCTGACGAATTGACGATTCAACCAATCAACTATTTAACGATACCCTCTGCCTTCTGTCCTATGTTTTTTTTATTTAACCTCTGAACCATTGAACCTAGAACCTTTGAACCTTTATTTTGTATAAAGATGACTGATCAAATTTTCATCACAGTAGGTTTCCGCATCCAGCACGTATTGCTCTTGCATCTGCTGCAATTGATGCAAAAGAAACATCAGTCCAATGCTGATTAACAGCGCAATTAAAGTTGAATTAAATGCGACACCCAGGCTGCGGGTGACATCAAATATATCGCCCTCAATGGCCTTATGGGCCTGGCCGAGTGCGTCTCCGATCCCTCGAACCGTACCGATAAACCCGATAGAGGGGATGGCCCAGGCGATATAACGAATCATGGACAACTCGGATTCAAGTCGTTCGCCTTCCGAATCGCAGTAAGACTGAGTGGCGCTGGCCACATCCTGAATGTTGCGGGTGGTGCTGAATCGCTGTAAACCGGCCAGCAACGCCCGGGGCAACAACGCCTCGCGCTGTTGGGCCGGCAGTGCTTGAATCTGTCTGGATACATCGCGGGTGTCCTCCGGAAGAATTCGAACACCTTCAGCCAGCGGGATGAGGTCCATTTGCAATAGAGCACGCTGACGCGAGGTTTTAAAGGCCTTATATCCCATGATGGCAATCGCCCAAAACATCAGAATAAAGCAGGCTTCCTGCTCATAATCACGGATCAACACAAAAGCCGATCGTTCCATCACCTGAGATTTGTCTTCTGCCAGCTGAATGGCCTGTTTGTCTAAAATGGCGTCGGCTTTGGGTCGAATCACGGCCACATAGATGGCATGTACAATAATGACGATGATGATCAACGAAAATACTTGGTAGATGAACTCACCCGAAAACGGAAAGCTTTTTTTCATGATTTTCATCCATCGGTTACGTTATGGGTTTTTTAAGCTGTTTGCCTGATTTTTTTAGCATAGGGCATAGGGCAAAGCGCATAGCGTAATAATCAAAAAAATTTCGTCTTCAGGTTTTATCACTCTGCGCTATGCGCTATGCGCTCTGCCATTGGACATTT
>JASFIX010000031.1:0-14757 GCA_050122435.1 Desulfobacterales bacterium | reverse complement strand
CGCAGCTCTTCCCAAACGACTTCAAAGTGTCCCACACCCTAAAGGAAGTAAACAGAATAATAGATAAAACGCCGAAGGCGGTCAAAGAGGATGGGCCGATTTTTAATTTAGCCGGCCGGATGATGGCCATCAACCGTTTTGGGAAAACAGCGTTTATTCGCTTCAGAGATCGCAGCGGACAACTCCAGGCATATATCCGCAAGGACCGCATTGGCGATGAGGCCTACCACCTTTTCAAGCAAATGGATGTAGGTGATTTTGTCGGACTTAGCGGCGGGATGTTTAAAACCAAAACCGGCGAATGGACCCTGTTTGCCAATGAACTGAAATTGCTTTGTAAGACCATCCGGCCGTTGCCGGAAAAATTTCACGGGCTTAAAGATCCTGAAAAAAGATATCGTCAGCGATACCTGGATTTAGTGATGAATGCAGATGTGCGAGATCTCTTTGTCAAGCGCAGCCGCATTATTCAGGAAGTTAGGAACTTTTTTCTTGAGAGGGATTTCCTTGAGGTTGAAACACCCATGATGCAACCCATTCCAGGCGGCGCCGAAGCTGAGCCGTTTAAAACCCACCACAACGCCCTGGGTATGGATCTTTATTTACGCATTGCCCCGGAACTCTATTTGAAACGCCTTGTGGTCGGCGGATTTGAAAGAGTTTTTGAAATCAACCGCAACTTTAGAAACGAAGGTGTCTCAACCCAGCATAATCCAGAATTTACCATGCTGGAATTCTATCAGGCCTATGCCACTTTTGGCGACCTTATGGAGTTGACCGAACAGCTGATTTCAACCGTGGCGCATGCGGTGACCGGGTCGAACGTTTTGTCTTACCAGAACAACTCAATTGAACTTGCCGGTCCCTGGCGCCGGATCACCCTTCATAAAGCCCTGGAGGATTTTGGCGGCATTGATTCTGCTCTGCTAAATGACAAAGACGCTCTACTTGGTTTTGCGGCTCAAAATGGAATCAAAATTACAAAGACCGGCCGCCTGGGCAAGGTAATCACCAAGATATTTGACGTTTTGGTTGAACCCAAATTGATTCAACCCACCTTTATTACCGGTTAC
Organism: Desulfobacterales bacterium; assembly: GCA_050122435.1. Taxonomy (GTDB): domain Bacteria; phylum Desulfobacterota; class Desulfobacteria; order Desulfobacterales; family JAHEIW01; genus JAHEIW01. The sequence continues at coordinate 13,684 of JASFIX010000031.1, read as the reverse complement.
CCGGCGGAAGTTTCACCGCTTTCCCGCCGCAGCGACGAGGAACCGGATATAACCGAACGCTTTGAGCTTTTTATTGCCGGCCGCGAGATTGCAAACGGTTTTTCCGAGCTCAATGACCCCGTTGACCAGAAAGCGCGATTCGCCCAACAGGTTGAAAGCCGTAAGGCCGGCGATCAAGAGGCGCACCCGATGGATCAAGACTATATCGAAGCGCTGGAATATGGCATGCCGCCTGCGGCCGGAGAGGGCATCGGCATCGATCGGCTGGTGATGCTACTCACCGATGCGGCCTCCATTCGCGAGGTCATCCTTTTCCCGCACATGAAACAAAAATGATGAAGGGATTGAAAAAAAGATTGGAATGATGAAAAGATGGAATACCGGAAAATTGGGTCTCTGTGTAGCATTGCATGACATTGGACTTTTGCCGGTTAATCATTATTCCAACATTCCATTATTCCCATTTGGGGGACGAACGAAGTGTTGTTAGAAGCGATATGCGTTCATTATGTTTTTGAAATTACGGAATGAGATTGATGTCTTTTGAATTTTTTATTGGCGGTCGCTATCTGAGAGCGAAACAAAAACAGGCTTTTGTTTCACTGATAACGATTCTTTCCATTGCCGGCGTAATGGTTGGGGTGATGGCATTGATCGTTGTCATTGCTGTTATGACCGGCTTTGATGCCGACCTTAAAGCCAGGATTCTGGGTGGGCAATCCCAGATTATGCTGATGCGCCACGGGGGTGGGTTTAAAGATTATCGTGCGGTAATGACCTCGGTGGAAAACACAAAGGGCGTTGTAGCGGCTACTCCTTTTATTGTTACCCAGGGAATGCTGCGTTCCAAATCCGGTGCCGTAGGCGCGGTTATCCGGGGTATCGACCCTTCGACGGCGGGACGGGTCATGAAAACCCTTGAACAGCTGTCATTGCCGGATTTTTCCGGAAAAAAATCTTCCGGACAATCTACACTGCAGGCGCCGGGGATTGTGCTCGGCAAAGAATTAGCCCGCAACCTGGGAGTTATCGAGGGTGACCTGATTTATCTGATGTCGCCCCATGGCATGCTGTCGCCGATCGGACACCTGCCGGCAATGAAACAGTTTAAAGTTACCGGCTTTTTTCAGTCCGGTATGTATGAGTATGATCAAACCTTCGCATTCATCCATCTTAAAGACGCTCAAAAGATGCTTCGGCTGGGCGACTCGGTTAGTGGGATAGATATTCGGGTCACTGATATTTACAAGGCGCGGGAAATTGCGGATCAAATTATTTCTAATCTGGGCTTTCCGTATTGGGCGCGCGACTGGATGCAGATGAATCAAAATCTGTTTCGGGCATTGAAAATGGAAAGATGGGTGATGGCCATTATTTTAATTCTCATCGTTTTGGTTGCCGCCTTTAACATCGCCAGCAGCCTGATCATGTTGGTGATGGGCAAAACACGCGATATCGCCATCCTGAAGGCCATGGGTGCCACCAATAAAAGTATTCGAAAAATATTTGTTTTTAACGGAATGGTCATTGGTGCCATCGGTACCGTTTTGGGGTTATGTTTAGGCCTCTTGCTCTGCATCCTGCTCAAGCACTACGATATTTATGAACTGACCGGTGATATCTATTACTTTACGACAACGCTCCCGGTAAAAATCGAAATCCTCTGGGTGCTTGGAATCGTAACGGCCGCAATGGTGATCTGCTTTCTGGCAACGCTTTATCCGGCGAGACAAGCAGCCAAGCTGGATCCGGTGGAGGCAATTCGATATGGGTAATACCGAATCTTACTCTGATGCAGGGCGTCCGGATCAAAAAGATCCCGCGGCACCGCAGACCGACAGATGGATTAGAGGCCGGGATCTATCGAAAAGCTTTCAAAACGGGGGGGTTCGGATTGAAGTTTTGAAAGGGGTCAATCTAGATCTGGCAATCGGGGAGACGGTGGCGATTGTCGGTGCTTCCGGGATCGGTAAATCGACCCTGCTTCACATTCTCGGTACCCTAGATCGACCGGATAGCGGAACACTTGAGTTTCAGGGCGAAGATGTTTTTCTTTTTAATGATTTCAAACTGGCACAATTTCGCAACAGGACCATCGGGTTTGTTTTTCAATTCCATCACCTGCTGCCAGAGTTTAGCGCCCTGGAAAATGCGATGATGCCGGCCTTGATAAACGGTTTTGACAAACCGGATGCAAGCAAAGCGGCTGAAGAAATACTGGTTCGGGTCGGATTGCAGGACCGTCTACACCTGCGGGTCGGCAAACTTTCCGGGGGTGAGCAGCAGCGGGTGGCCCTGGCCAGGGCGCTGGTTCTAAAACCGGCGATGCTGTTGGCAGATGAGCCTACCGGCAATCTTGATAACACCAACAGCGATCAGGTTCATCAACTGGTTCTGGAACTCAATCGTGAGCTATCAATGACCCTGGTTGTGGTGACCCATAATATGGAGTTGGCATCCTACATGTCCCGATGTGTCACTATCGTCGACGGGCGGTTGCAAGACGCTAAATGACTGCAAACCGATAATTCCGTGGTATGCTCTTAGCGGCCGATCCATTGTATCCGGAATCTGCCCTGACCAAGCGGCATGCTTCGTAAGTCAGGGGTTTTACCCAAATTGGAACGATGGACTGCTGGATCAGTTTCATTAATTTGTAGAAATTCCGAGACGTAATGGCCAAACATCATTCATCGGCAGGTGCGATGCGGAAATCCTTGAGGGCTCAGAAGGTTATGCGTATTTGTTTGATGGTTATTGCCATTATGGGATTGTCCTTGAAAATTGCTGCTCAACAACCGCCTGCCAGCGTAGTGATCTTGCCCTTCGAAATCTTTTCCGAAAAGGACCTGTCCTATTTGCAAACCGAAATTCCCGCTGTTTTAAAAAAGTCTCTCGAACAGGCCGGTGCCAGGGTATTGTTGCTAGATGCGCTCTCTGAGCCGGAATGGAGAAAACGAACGGCAAATATTGAGGGACTTAAACAACTGGGCCTTCAGACCGGGGCGGATTATGTATTATGGGGCAGCCTCACCTGGATCGGGCAACAGTTCAGTTTGGATCTGAAATTGTCTGAACCGCTTTCTGAAAAACGACCTCGCCCTTTTGTGGCTGAAGGGAAGGGGATCGAAAATCTATCTCCAACCTTGGATAAACTCGCCAAGGATCTGCGCTTAACCATATTTAAGCGTCAAAAAATTTTAGCTATAGCGGTTAGCGGGAACGAGCGCATTGAGGCCGATGCCATAAAAAAGATTGTCAAAACGCAGCCCGGAGACCTCTATAGCTTAAAAAAACTGTCAACAGATTTAAAGGCGATTTACGCCATGGGTTATTTTGACGATATCCAGATTGAAGTTGAAACCCGCCCCGACGGTAAAATTATAACATTTAAAATCAGGGAAAAGCCGACTTTACGCAGGGTGCGTTTAAGCGGCGGTATATCAGTGTTTGAAGATGAGGAAATAGAGGAAGTGATCACCGCCAAAAGAGGTTCAATTCTGAATATCAATGTGATCCAAAATGATATCGATCGAATAATCGAAATGTATAAGGAAGAAAATTACCATAGTGTTAAAGCTGATTACAAAATCTACGATCTTAAAGGTAATCAGGCCGATCTTGAATATATCATAGACGAGGGTGAAAAGTTTCGGATTGAAAAGATCCAATTTGAAGGCAACAAGGCCTTTTCAGACAAAGAGCTAAAAAAGCAGATGATGACCTCGGAAAAAAGCCTGTTTTCCTGGTTTACGAGCGCCGGAGATTTAAATGAAGACAATCTTGAACAGGATGCCACCCGGCTATCCTTATTTTATACAAATAATGGATATATGCAGGCCCGGGTGGGTGAGCCCCAGGTTAAATTCGAGGAAACTGATATCATAATCACGATGAAAATATTCGAGGGGCCTCAATTTAGAGTCGGAAAAGTCGATTTGACCGGGGATTTCCTGATACCCAAAGAAGAATTACTGGCGTCACTCAAAATTACCCAGGAAGACTTTTTTAATCGCGAAACATTGCAAAAAGATATTTTAAACCTCACGGACCTGTACTCAAATGAAGGCTATGCTTACGCCGATGTCGCGCCCAGGGTCAATAAGAATTTTGACAAGAAAATCGTTGATATTATCTTTGATATTCAAAAAGGCGAACTGGTTTATTTTGAAGAAATCACTATTTCCGGCAACACGAAAACACGGGATAAAGTCATCCGCAGAGCACTGCGCGTCTATGAACAGGAGCTTTTCAGCAGCCAGCGGCTCAAACGCAGCATCCGTAATTTACATCGCCTGGATTTTTTTGAAGATGTAAAAGTGGATACCTCACAGGGCAGTTCCGAAGACAAAATAGCTTTAAAAATCGGCGTCACCGAAAAATCAACGGGTGCTTTCAGCTTCGGGGCCGGATACGGAAATGAGGAACAGTTATTCGGTGTTATCTCGATTGCCGAGCGCAATCTGTTTGGCCGAGGCCAAAGGCTTGAACTGAAAGGCACCATTGGCAGTGTGACGCAAAATGTCAGCTTAAGTTTTACCGAACCTTATATCTATGATATTCCCTTATCCGGGACCATTAGTTTATATAACTGGCAATACGACTATAGTGACTATGACAAGGATAGTTTTGGAACCAGTATCGGCTTGAGCTATCCTCTTTTGGATTATACACGAGGGAGTTTGCGCTATACTTACGATTGGGCAAAAATTACCAATATCTCTAAAGACGCTCGGGAGTCAATCCAGGAGCTGCAAGGTGAAAACATAAAAAGCAGCATCACTCCAATGCTCAGCTATGATTCGCGCAATAATTTTTTTGTGCCCTCGACAGGTTCCAAGCACTCGGTTTCGTATGAATTTGCAGGCCTCGGCGGCGATATCGGATTTATGAAATACATTGGCAAAACCTCATGGTACTTTCCGCTGTTTTGGGAATTTGTCCTTGCGCCGCATGCGGAGGGCGGCTATGTTAACAAAACCAAGGACAAGATTCTGCCGGATTATGAGAAGTTTTATTTGGGCGGCATCGGATCGCTGCGGGGATTTGAGCGTGACGATCTGGCGCCTCAAGATTCGGAAGGCAATGCTATAGGCGGGGATAAATACGTTCAATTTAATTTGGATCTGACCTTTCCGCTGTTGAAAGAGCAGGGGGTATTCGGTAATCTGTTTTTTGATACCGGTAGGGTATACGGAGATAAGGAAGAAATCGAATTTGACCCCGGTGATCTGCGGCAGAGCGCCGGCCTCGGCATTGCCTGGTTGTCGCCCATGGGACCCGTTCGGCTGGCGTACGGTTGGATTCTTGACCCAGAAGACAGCGACCATGGCCCCGGTAGCTGGGAATTTTCAATGGCATCTGCTTTTTAAGCAGTGGGCAGACGATACAATGGCATTTAGAAACAATTTGGAAACGAACAGATCGCGCCTGTTATTCTTTTCTATGCGGAAGGCATGCGAGCGCCCGAACTGGAATCAAACGCGTGTTGGTTGAAAAATAATACGGTTCATGGGATAAACAATCTCCAAAACGATCTAATTATAATAAATCTCAGGTCTCCGAGACTTAATAATCAAAATGAGAGGGTAGGGGCAAAAAATGCAAAACCGCAAATTCAATATCTTACTTATTGTTTGCTTTTTTAGTTTACTCTTGCTGAATTCAGTGAATGCAGCTGACGTCGCCAAAATCGGTGTTGCGAATTTGCAGCGGGTACTAGAGACATCAAACCCTGGAAAATCTGCACAGGAAGAAATCAAACAGCAGAAAGATAAAATGGAACAGGAGCTGAAACAAAAGGGCGGAGAGATAGAAGAACTCAGAAAGCAGCTCGAGCGTGACACTATGGTCATGAGCAAAGAAAAGCGTGAAGAAAAGGAAAGAGAGATTCGAATTAAGTTAAACGATTTTAAATCGCTTCAAAAACGTTACAGAACGGAACTGCAGCGTCTTGAAAAGAAACTGGTGAATACATTGCTTAGAGACGTATCCAACCTGGTTGAGGAAATTGGGAAAAAAGAGGGCTATTTGCTCATTATCAATAATACGGGCGTTATGTATTCGCCGGGCTCCATTGACCTTACCGATCGGTTGATAAATGAATTGAACGCCCGGCATGCCAAGAAATCAGGCGATTAATCCGACCGGCAGTACCTCCCGGGGAAAGCGCTCTTTATTCTCGGCATCAAATTTCAGGAGAAAAAATGGAAAAAACATATGACATCCAGGCCATTATGAACTTTTTGCCCCATCGTTATCCGTTCATTCTGGTTGACAGAATTTTGGATCTGGTTCCTGGTGAAAAGATCACCGCCCTTAAAAATGTTACGATCAATGAACCCTTTTTTCAGGGGCATTTCCCGTCTTATCCAATTATGCCGGGAGTTTTAATTGTTGAAGCCATGGCTCAGGCGGCGGGTGTACTTGCGCTTGAATCGATGCCCGCTGAAAAGCGTGGCGCTCCGGTCTTTTTTATGGGACTGGATAAAGTTAAATTTCGAAAACCGGTGGTACCCGGTGACCAGCTTGTATTTAAAGTACAGATTCTTAAATTCCGCTCAAAAGTTGTGAAGGCATCGGGTAAGGCATTTGTAGATGAAAATGTCGTTGCCGAGGCTGAACTGATGGCTACACTCGGGTAAAACCAATATCCGTTCTTTTAAATTCCGCCTTTTTTGTACGTTGAAACGCTCATTTTAACTTAAAGATACCGTATCCAATCCAAGCCGACTAACCTTTTTGACGAGAGATCCGATTTGGCATTCCTACCAACCGGCATCGGTTTCGAATAAAGAAATGAAAATTGCATCTCTGATAAACAGATATATTTTTAAAGAGTTTCTTTCGCCGTTTACGGTAAATGTGTTGTTTTTTACATTTGTTTTCTTAATGGCCGAATTGATTCAGATTACCAATTGGATAGTCAATTACAATATTAGCCTGTCGGTCATTTTACGAATGATTTTATATCAGACGCCCTATTTTTTGATCTTTGTCATTCCCCTTTCGATTATGATTACCGTTTTGTTGACCTTCCTGCGATTATCCGGTGAAAACGAAATTCTGGCAATAAAATCAGGCGGCATCAGTCTTTACGCCCTGCTGATACCGGTATTTGCCTTTTGCTTAATCGGCAGCACTTTAACAATTTTCATGACGCTTTACGGCCAGTCGTGGGGGCGCTCGGCCTTAAGGGAATTGACCCATGAAGTGGTATCCGAGAGCATCGATATCGGGCTTAAAGAGCGCACGTTTAATGATAGCTTCAGCGGTGTAACGATTTATGTTAACCAAATCGATTTGAGAAATAAAAATCTGGTTGATGTTTTTATTGAAGACAGCCGCCAGCCTGATAAGGTCAACACCGTGATCGCACCAGCGGGTAAAATCTTCAATGATCCCCAGAATGGTGTTGCCCATTTAAAGCTTTTCAACGGTAGCATCCTACAAACCAATCTGAAGAAGAAAACCGCGCATTCGATCCAATTTGACACCTATGATATCAGCCTTGAAACCAACAGATCCCCCGGCAAAAAAAAGAAAAAACCAAAACGTCCAAAGGAAATGACCATCGGTGAGCTGAGTCGCTATGTTCGTGATGCCCCTGCCAAAGACCAAAGATATTTTAATGCACTGCTGGAACTGCACCGCAGATTTTCGATCCCGTTTGGTTGTTTCACCCTGGGGCTGCTGGCGGTTCCGTTGGGTGTGCAAGCCAAGTCCGCCAAACGCTCTTTTGGACTGGTTTTGGGGCTTGTCTTTTTTTTACTTTATTATTTGCTGATGTCCTTGGGAAAAGTTTACGGCGAAACGGGCGCATATCCACCGATGATCGGTATGTGGCTCCCCAATGTCATCATCGGGGGAGTGGGGATTTATTTTTTAATCCGCACCGCCAATGAACGAACGCTAAAAATCGATATGATTTATGCATGGCTGCAAGATCTTATTTTAAAGTGGGGGCGCTAACTTTCCCCTTTAGTGTTGCGTGCCGCAAGCAATTTTCAGAATACGGATTGCTACTATCAATCTTCTTTATCAGTAATATAGGTGTCGGGTGTCAGGTGTCAGGAAGATTCAGAGGTCAGCGCAAAGAAAACAGCCTGGGTTGAGCCATTCGACTGCGAGCTCAGGGCCGAACGGCTCAGCCGAGTCGATCACAACAGAAAAGAGGCAAACAGTTTTCTGCACTCAGTCATCGGTTTACTGACACCCGACACCTGACACCTGAAACCATAGACGCTGTGTTGTTTATGGACTCAGTAAAAAATGCCACACTATTTTTGTAACATTTTTATGGGACACCACACTAGTTGGTCCTTTCAAATATGACTATTTTAGACAAGTATCTGACCAAAGAAATCCTCAAATGCCTTGTGATTGTTTTGGCAGTGGTGCTGGGCCTCTATATTATCGTCGAATTTTTTAATAGGGCGGATAATTTTATGGAAGCCGGTTTATCGATTTCACGGCTGATTCGCTACTTACAATTAAAGCTACCCCAGATCATTGTTCAAATCACCCCGATCGGCGTTTTGTTAGCGGTTCTGGTTGCTTTGGGTTTGATGAACAAGAATAATGAAATTATTGCCTTAAAAAGCGGAGGAGGCAGTGTTTATTTGCTGTTAAAAGCGGTTCTGTCTATTGCTGTATTACTAAGCATCACCCTTTTTTTCTTTTCTGAAATTGTCGTTCCCATAACTGTCAGCAAAGCCAATCGGATATGGCTGGTTGAAGTTAAAAAAAAGCCTGCTTTGGCAACCCGCCAAAAGAATATATGGATCAAGGGGAATCGCATCATCTATTTCATTAAATATTTTAACCCTCAGAATAAAAGCATGTCGGGTGTGACGTTGAATTATTTTGATAAAGAATTTAATCTTTCAAAGCGGGTGGACGCCAGAAGCGCTTTATACAAGAAAGATGAATGGATATTTTACGATATCATGGAGCAGGAGTTCAATGTTGAATCTCGAACTTATGACGTGCGAATTTATCCACACCGAACAGAAAAAATCGATATTCATCCTGAAGATTTGAAACGTGTATTTAAGAAATCCGAAGAGATGAATATTACAGAGCTTTTTTCATATATTCAGGAGGTGGAGCTGGAAGGATACGATGCCACCACTTTTCGGGTGGACTTGCATGCCAGATTCGCTCTTCCGGCGCTAACGGTAATCGTCTGCATCATCGGCATTGGAATTGCAGTTAAACGCAAAGGCCGTGAGGGGCCATCAGTCAGTATTGCTCTGGGGGCCTTGATGGTATTCCTTTATTGGGTGCTGCACAGTTTTTGCCTGTCACTTGGGTATGGCGGCCTGCTGCCGCCGTTTGTGGCTGCCTGGATTTCAAATATTATATTTTCATGTTATGCTGTGTTTAATTTGCTTAACGCTGAATAATTCTTAAACAAAATAATCATTTCAAATATCCAGAAAAGGAAACGGTTTTATTGTTAAGGAGAACATTATGGCCATCAGTCAAGAATTGTTGGAAATTCTGGCGTGCCCGAAATGCAAAGGCGACATTCACCTAAATGACACCCAAGACGGGCTGATCTGTGATCATTGCAAATTACTATATGAAATTAAAGATGACATTCCGATTATGCTGATCGATGAGGCGAAGCCTCTCGACGGGTGAACAGTTATTCGTTAATTGTTATCTGTTATTTGGATTCCTCATGTTTGTTGAGGCTTGCCGAGTTTGACAAATAAAAAATAACCAATAATCAATAACCCATAACATACACTAATGAGTGTGCCGCAAACTCCCAAGCATGCTAAATTGGTCATCGGGATCATTACGATAGAATTAGAAATAGTCGATAACTTGGTGGCTGAGCTCTCATCTCAATTCGGGCAAATTGATTTGGTTAGCCCCTGGATGCGTTTCAATTACACTACCTACTATGAATCCGAGATGGGATCCCCATTGTCCAGGCGGATGTTTGCATTTAAGCCGCTAATTTCGCAGGGTGATCTATCCGCATTTAAATTGGCCACCAATCAGATTGAGGACCATTATTCCCATCAAGGCCGGCGGCGGGTTAATATTGATCCCGGATATATGCTGCGCGAACGATTTGTGCTGGCTTCAGGGAAAAATTTTAGTCATCGGATATATATCGGTGAGGGTATTTATGCTGATTTGACTTTGATCTATCAGAAGGGTAGCTTTAAAAAGTTACCCTGGACCTACCCCGATTACAGCGATAATGGTATGCTCAAGTTTCTTGAAAAGGTGCGCAATAAATATATTTTGGATGTTAAATGGAGCTGAGAAAAGACCATGATCAAAAGCATGACGGCATATGCAAATGCGGAAAAAACGGCCAATGAACTGGCGGTAGCCGTTAATATCCGATCCTATAACAGCCGACATATCGATATTTTTTTGCGAATTCCTCCGGCATACCAATTTCTGGAAGATAAGATAAAGGGCCTGATCGGCGATCGAATTGCCCGGGGGCGTGTTGAGGTGCGGATACAAGTTGACGATCATGCTGAGGAAGCTGCCGGACTTGAGATTGACCATGCTAGAGCCAAGGCAATTGTGGCGGCATATAATGAATTAAAAAGCCAATATAACCTAGAAAATGACATCACTTTAGACATGCTGGTCGATGCCGGCGGCATCTTTAAACCGGTTGAGAAGCAGCCAAATGAAGAAGTTCTCTGGACGGCGATCAAGGATTGCGCCACTTTGGCCCTCGATGATCTTGAGGCCATGCGACTGAAAGAAGGCGATTTTATTGCCGGGGATATTGAGCATCGACTGGATTTCATCAACGACTGTTTAAAACACATCAAAAAGGGATCAAAAGATCTTCTAATGCAATACCAGCAACGACTAAAAGAACGCATTTCATCATTAACCGCTAACATTGTTGAGTTGGATCCTGCGAGAGTTGCTCAGGAAGCGGCAATTTTGGCGGATCGAAGCGACATCTCCGAGGAGATCGTGCGGACTGCCAGCCATCTGAGCCAATTCAACCTGATAATGAATGCCGCTGAACCTGCCGGTCGAAAACTAAATTTTTTATTGCAGGAACTGAATCGGGAATTTAACACAATGGGTTCCAAGATCGGCAACGCTGAAATATCCCATTTGATCATTGATGTAAAGTCGGAACTCGAAAAGATACGAGAACAAATACAGAACGTTGAATAGAAATGATCTCAAAATCTAAATTGAGCGATTCTCGTTTTTTGACTTTGAATCGCTTATTTTAAGATAGATCAGAGCAACGGGCTTTGCGCCTCGTTTTGGAGTTGGAGGTAAAATGGATCAGACTTTGTTAAATATTGGATTCGGCAGTTCGGTGGTGGCCGATCGCGTTGTCGCAATTGTTTCACCCAATTCCGCCCCCATGAAACGCCTTAAAGACGAAGCCAAAGAGGAAAAACGCCTTATCGATGCCACTCATGGCCGCAGAACGCGATCGATAATCGTTATGGACAGCAATCACGTCGTTCTGTCAGCCATTCAGGCTGAGACCGTTTCGCAACGTTATGCGACGCTCAAAGAACTCACCTGACTTTTTGCAATCAGGCGTTGAGTTGTTTTAAAACCGTCAGATTTTAACATGCAGCCGCAATCTAAACATCTGTTTATAATCTCGGCCCCTTCCGGAGGCGGTAAAACAACACTGTGTCGAGAAGTGCGCCAGCACTTCCCGGATATGCTCTATTCAGTGTCCCATACAACCCGTAAACCCCGAGAAGGAGAACGGGACGGGGTTGATTATTATTTCATCGGAAAAAACGAGTTTAAAGCCCGCATCGAAGAGGGGAAATGGGCGGAATGGGCGCTGGTACACGGTTACTATTATGGAACCGATTCAGCGTTTTTAGAAGAAGGACTTATTGCGGGTCGTGATATTCTCCTTGATCTAGATGTGCAAGGAACCCGACAGCTGCTGAAGCGCTACGCTGAATGCGTGGCTATCTTTATTCGACCCCCATCGCTAAAAGTGCTGCAACGGCGGCTGGAAGCCAGAGGCTCCGATAGTGCAGAAACCATCGCTGTTCGATTGCGTAATGCGGATAAGGAAATTGCCCAACAAGACCTTTACCACCATGTGATTGTGAACGATCGGTTATCCATCGCCATTGCAGAGTTGATTTCAGTTATTGAAGGGTATCGCAAGGCGCAGTAAATCAGTCCATCTTCAGCAGTGGGATTAACGCTTGCCCAAAGGGAAATCGCCGACGTGAAGGCCGAAATACTTTATGGTTTCCATCCGGTTTATGAGGCATTAAGGGCCGATCGCAGGACCTTCCACGAAATCTATATTTCAAAACAAACACACACCAAGCGAATTGAACGAATTCGGTTGGAGGCCGATCGCAAAAATGTTCTGTTAAAAGAAGTCAGCTCGTCAAAGCTCCAGGCCATCGGTGGCACCGTCTCGCATCAAGGCGTAATGGCCAGAGTAACCGCTTACCCGCTAACCGATACGACCGATCTCTTAGGGACGGTTTTGCCCGGCTCGCATTCACCGTTTTTTCTTTTACTGGACCAAATTGTCGATCCCCACAACCTGGGGGCCATCATTCGAACCGCCTTATGTGCCGGCATCGATGGCGTGATCATTCCAAAAGATCGCTCGGCATTCCCGACACCGGCCGTATCTAGGATATCTGCCGGCGCCCTGGAACATATGCGCGTTGCGCAGGTGAATAATCTAGGACGCTTTATTAATACACTCAAAGATCAGAATGTGTGGATTGTGGGCCTGGATCAAAACGCCGGGCATTCGATTTACGCAGCGGATCAAACCGGTGCTGTCGGCTTGGTTGTCGGTGGAGAGGAGAAAGGAATTCGACCGCTTGTAAAAAAACAATGTGATCTTCTGATTTCGATACCCCAGTTCGGACCCGTGGGCTCGCTTAACGCGTCGGTAGCGGGGGCAATTGCCATTTACGAATTGTACCGACAACGCTTTGTCAGTAAAAACGCCTAAATGTAAATGATTTAAGGATATGATTAAAGATCACGGTGCTGAATATGGAACCTCCAATTGGTTTAGGTCGCTTATGAGCATCTTTTTCGATGCTGTCTTCCCGCCTAAATGCCTGGTATGCACCCGACTTTTTAAATCCACCACCAAAAGTTCCGTAAATGAGCAGCTGCCAAATGATGACGTTGATATTACGGATCCGTTTACAGAATCTTACCGCTTGTTGACCTCGTTTTGTTGTTCGGATTGTGTAGACGCTCTTGTCGCCGTTACCTCACCGATGTGCACGTGCTGCGGGATTCCGTTTAAAAGTCGACAGGATCAAAACCATCTCTGCGGCGATTGCATTACACGCCCCAAAAAATTCAGGATGGCGCGGGCCGCCATGGCTTGTGATCAACAATTGATGGCCGTCATACACCGATTCAAATATGCCGCCAAGACACAACTGGCTAGACCCCTGGGTGGGCTGATGCTCGGCATTTTTCTGCGGCAGTGGAAAAATGAAGAAGTAGACATGATATTACCGGTGCCCTTGCATCCCCAAAAATTTCGCAGCCGGGGGTTTAACCAATCTTATTTGTTGATTCGTAGCTGGAAAGCTGTTGCCAACACCATGCACATCACCTTGCCGGGCATTCGCATTCAAACGGATGTGCTCCTAAAAACTAAAGCAACTGTTCCGCAAACTGAGCTTGACCGCCGGCAGCGATT
>JASFIX010000030.1:0-14879 GCA_050122435.1 Desulfobacterales bacterium | reverse complement strand
CCTTGTTGATCATGACCTACTCTCTTTCCATTGTACATTTGAGCGGAAAGCCCCTTTCGCGAGCCAAGGCTTCAACCGTATTGACTTTTGTTTCCGCAACTTCAAAAGGATATATTCCACACACTCCCACACCGTTATGGTGTACGTTCAGCATAATGAAGGTCGCATCAGTCACTGATTTGTGGAATACAAACCGCAGAACTTCAACGACAAAATCCATCGTGGTATAATCATCGTTCAGAAGCAACACCTTATACAACGGCGGTTCTTTGACCTCTTTGCCAGTCTCTGAACGAGCATCTTCTTCCAGTTCGGGATTAAATTCACCCATGGAAACCTTCTCCGATCCAAAATGAGCATTCCAAATCTCGATAATCGCTCAATTTAGACCCAAAATCTTAACTTCGATGCTCAGCGAGTGGCATATTGGGTGCTGCAACTGACTGGACCAGACTGGATGATGTTTTTACTATAATCATCTGAATCCTTGCTTGTAAAGGGCACCGAAGTAATTTTGTTATGATAGATGCTACCGGCCGCAGCATTTTTTATATTTCTTGCCGCTTCCGCACGGACAGGGCGCATTGCGACCGACTTTTTTGCCTTTGCGCTGAGCCGTTTTGGGTTTTTCAGGCCCCTCACCGCCTGAAAATACCATTTTCTGGGCTTTGGGCTTTCGCATGTCATCTATTTTTTTGGGCTCTTCAATCTGGATGCGAAACAGGATCCCGAGGGTCTCGTCCTTAACGCGGGAAATCATTTCATTAAACATCTCAAAGCCTTCTTTTTTATAGACGAGCAGCGGATTTTGCTGAGCATAGCCTCTCAATCCGATACCTTCTTTAAGATGATCCATGGAAAGAAGATGATCTTTCCAGAGATTGTCCACCGTTTGCAGCATGACCACCCGCTCCAGCTGTCTGAAATCTTCAGAGCCGACGGCTGTTTCGCGTTGATCATAAAGCGTGTTGGCGCTGTTAAAAATCAAGTCCGCCAGACCGTCCCGATCGAGATCTTCAAGTTTGTCGGCGTCAAAACCGTTTAAATGTAAGTTAAACTGTTTAAAAACAGCAGCACGAATGCCTTTTAAATCCCACTCTTCGGGCAGGGCATTCTCTCCTGCAAAGGTATCGGCGATTTCTGCGGCTTTCTCTCGAATCATTTCAACAATCGCGGGTTTTAAGCTTTTGCCATCCAGGGCTTCGCGGCGCTGCCGGTAAATAACCTCGCGCTGCTGATTCATGACATCATCATATTCAAGCAACTGTTTGCGAATTTCAAAATTGTGCCCTTCCACACGAGCCTGTGCATTTTCAATTGCCCGGCTGATCATATTGTGCTCGATGGGCTCACCGTCCGGCATACCCAGCTTTTCCATGATACCGGTGATCCGTTGACCGCCGAAAATGCGCAGCAAATCATCTTCCAGCGCCAGGTAAAAGCGAGAAGAACCCGGGTCTCCCTGCCTGCCGGAGCGTCCCCGCAACTGATTGTCGATTCGGCGGCTTTCATGTCGTTCGGTACCGATGATGTGCAACCCGCCGAGATCGGTAACCCTCTCTCCCAGCACGATATCGGTGCCGCGGCCGGCCATGTTGGTCGAAATCGTAACCGCTCCCCGCTGCCCGGCCATGGCAATGATCTCGGCTTCTTTTTCATGATTTTTGGCATTCAGCACCGAGTGCTTGATACCTCTTTTTTTCAGTTTCTTGCTAAGGCTCTCGGAAATATCAATTGAAATCGTGCCCACCAGAACCGGCTGTCCATTGTCATTCAATCCCTTAATCTCATCTAAGACCGCATCAAATTTATCTTTACGGGTCTTATAAATTGCATCCGGAAAATCATCACGAATCATCGGCATATTGGTGGGAATCACCATCACATCAAGGTCATAAATCTTTTTAAACTCCGCCGCTTCGGTATCGGCCGTACCGGTCATGCCGGCGAGCTTATCGTACATTCGAAAATAGTTTTGAAAAGTGATAGTGGCCAGAGTCTGGTTTTCATTTTCAATCTTAACGTTTTCCTTGGCTTCGAGTGCCTGGTGCAGCCCCTCACTGTATCGTCGCCCGGGCATCAGGCGGCCGGTGAATTCATCGACAATAATCACTTCACCATCTTTGACGATGTAATCAACGTCACGTTTAAATAAGGTATGGGCCTTTAGAGCCTGATTGATGTGGTGCAGCAGCTCGATGTAACGGGGATCAAATAAATTTTCCACTTTGAGCAGTTGCTCACAGCGGGCAACGCCTTCTTCGCTCAGCGTCGCTGAGCGTGCTTTTTCATCGATGTTGTAATGCTTTGCTTTGGCAAGCCGCGGAATTAGGCCGTTGACCTGATAGTATAGATCGGTCGATTTTTCTGCCGGACCCGAAATAATCAATGGTGTTCGGGCCTCATCGATCAATATGCTGTCAACCTCATCGACAATAGCAAAATTGAGCATGGGCTGAACCAGCGAATTGTGATCAAACTTCATATTGTCTCTGAGATAATCAAAACCGAACTCATTGTTGGTTCCATAGGTGATGTCAGCCGCATAGGCTGCCTGGCGTTCAGCATCGTCCAACCCATGAAGAATCGTACCCATTGATAAACCCATGAATTGGTAAATGTGACCCATCCATTCGGTATCGCGCCGGGCCAGGTAATCGTTGACCGTAACAATATGAACGCCCTTTCCGCCCAATGCGTTCAGGTAGGCCGGCAGTGTGGCCACCAATGTTTTGCCCTCACCGGTTTTCATTTCCGCGATTTTGCCCTCATGCAGCACGATTCCGCCGATCAGCTGGACATCAAAATGTCGCATTTTCAAAGTCCGTAAAGATGCTTCTCTGACAGCCGCAAAGGCTTCGGGCAAAAGTTCATCCAGGGATTCGCCCTGATCGATACGCTCTTTAAATTTCGGTGTTTGGGCCTTGAGCTGGTCATCGCTCATGGCCTGGACTTCAGCCTCAAGGGCATTAATACGCTCAACCAGCGGTTGCAGCCGCTTTAATTCCCGTTCGTTTTTACTGCCAAAAACTTTGGTCAATGCATTTAATATCATCTCTAAGGTGTCACTTTCCCATATTGTTTAAACTTAATTGAGCGTTTCCAATTTTTTGATCTCGTAAAAACTCAGAAAAGCATTTTTTTTTACGAGTGTGTTTTGTATTTAGTATTTAGTGTTTAGCAAACTAACATACCGATATAGCATCATCTATTTCATACCAAACACTTGATGAATTAGACTTATTACGAATTCATCAAATTTACAGTATGAATCGTAGATCTTCTGAGCTGAATTATACCAAATTTCGGGTTTCTCTCAATAACAAATTTACCCTGATGTTGCAGTTTAGCAAAACCCATTTTCCCAATATGCCAGTTCAGCCCTGGCAGCCGACGCGACTTCAGCAGAGTAGACCATTCCACCAAACCAATTTGGGTAAAATCCTTACTCGAAATGTGGCGCGCTTAGCAGGCAAGATCAGGCGATTTAAATCGAAACGAATCGAAATGAAAACTTTCCAGGCAGATAAAATTGCCGCTGCTGATTGCTGATCCGGACCAGCGTATGGGCAGATAAGATTTGAACCTTTTTGGAAGTATTAATTCAGGATGTATTTAAATGGATTTACCGGAATCCCGTTCAGACGCACTTCGTAATGCACGTGCGGTCCGGTGCTGCGGCCGGTATTGCCAACCAGGGCAATGGGTTCCCAGCGTTTGACCTTCTCACCGCGTTTTTTCAGAAACTTCTGGCAATGCCCGTAGCGTGTGATCATGCCGTGGCCGTGATCAATGGTAATGGTTTTGCCCAGAAGTCCTTTGTTACCGACAGAAATGACCACCCCATCAGCAGTTGCCATAATCGGTGTGCCTTCCCGGCAGGAAATGTCATGTCCCTGGTGAAACTCCCTTTGACCGGTAAAAGGAGACTGCCGGAACCCGAACTTGGATGTCACCCAGGATTTTTCACCGCGGGAAATGGGTCGGATGGCAGGTGTGGACGCCAGCAGGTTATGTTGATCCTCTAAGGATTTGAGAAGGGATTCGAAATAATTCTGTTGCTGTATGGATGCGAGATTCAGCTCATCGATCTGCTCATGCATATCGCGCATCAAACTGTTGTGTTTTTCCATCAACGGCAGCCGGGCGTCCAGATCTTCGGGTACGGAACCGCCAACACCGAAAATATTCTTTGTTTCGTCAGTCTTTTCGATATTAGCGATGATACGTATTTTGGTCTCAAAATTGTTCAGGGCCACCAATTTGTTTTTTAATGAATTAATCTCTTCAGCGAACTCTTGAATCTGCTTGCGTTGATTTTGAATCTCCACCAGTTCACTGGTCAGGTGAACCTCACGGTTTTTCAGATGCACGGTGGTTTTTCTAAGCTGGAAATAGTCATAAATGATATAGCCAGAAAATATCAGGCAGGCGGTAAGAAAAACACTGACCAAACCAATGGAGGCCTTGGAAGCGCAGATTTGCTTTGCTGGCGCCCCGCTATTGCTGAGTACGACAAAAGAAATTTTCTTTCGCATGGCGGTGTACCTTAAAAAAAACCGATTATAAAATTGCCTCGGTTATCTTTACCTAAATTGAGTATGATTTGCAGCCTTTAATTACAATTTGGGACTTTTTGGTATCATATCCGGAATACCCCTGTCAAGAGTGGAGGACCCGTTTATGACGCGTTCCAAAGCTTCTACCCAATTTGGGTATATCAATAAAAAAAAAGAACACCTTTAGGCACGATCACCTAAAAGCGTTATCATTACAAGCCGTTCGGCAACCTGGCAGTCTTAGCCATATCGGCTTTAGACCCATGGTTTTGCGTCGCCATCTTTCGGTGACTTTGCCCTTTCAATTAATAAAATTGTCCTAAAAACAATATATTAGGCTACAATTTATTTGTCAATATATAAATGGTTTAATCTATTACCTATATCGCCTTAATGCGCCAGAACTTTAGCTTTTTTTACCTAAATTGAGCGATTGACGAATCGCTCAATTTAGGTTTAAATTTGAAAATGGTTAGTCTAAACCCAGTTTGAATTTTAAAGACTTGAGGGTATTTTTCATCAGCATGGTAACCGTCATGGGCCCGACTCCGCCAGGCACCGGTGTGATGGATCCGGCAATTTCCTTGGCCTTGTCGAAATCCACATCACCACTTAAGATTGCAATTTTTTTTCCGGTTTTTTCGCTGATTTTCTCCCCGACCCGGTTAACCCCCACATCGATCACGCAGGCTCCCGGTTTTATCCATTCAGGCTTGACCAGGCCCGGAACCCCGGCAGCTACTATTAAAATGTCGGCCCGTTTGCAATGGCCGGCCAGATCTTTGGTACGGGTATGAACGACAGTTACGGTTGCATTGGCACCATCGTCTTTTTGCAGCATCATGTTGGCAATCGGCTTACCGACAATGTTCGAACGCCCGACGACAACCACTTCGGCACCGCTTGTTTCAACTCCGGAGCGTACAATCATTTCCTGGATCCCGGCCGGGGTGCAGGGCGCAAATTTGACTTCCTTGCCGCCGATCATCAAGCGGCCCACATTGACCGGGTGGAATCCATCCACATCCTTGTCCGGATCGATGGCATTGAGCACCTTTTTTTCATCCAAATGCTTTGGCAGCGGAAGTTGAACCAGAATACCGTGAATGGAATCATCGTTGTTGTATTTGTCGACCAGACCCAGCAGCGTTTCCTCGGAAATATCCTCGGACTGGCTGTCTTGAATCTCTTTAAAACCCAGTTTATTGGCAGTTTTGATTTTCAGCGTAACATAAGAAATAGAGGCGGGGTTTTCCCCGACCAGAATGGTTACCAGGCCCGGCACGACGCCGTGTTTTTCTTTAATTTCTGCGACCTCATCTGCAATTTCCTTTAGAATGTCTTCGCGGATCTCTGTCCCCTTGATCAACTTTGCTGTCATCTTTGTCCTCCTTAATAATAATGGTTATGTGTTATGTGTTATTTGTTATTCATCAAGCTTTGTTGATTACATACATTTCATTCTATGCAAAAAGTCAACAACTAATAACGTATAACCAATAAGGAATAACGAATAACTGGCTCAGAGCGGATAAGGCATCTGCATGAGCCCGCTGGTTTCATCTATTTCCATCATGATATTCATATTTTGTACTGCCTGGCCGGCGGCGCCTTTAACCAGGTTGTCGATGGCGGAAATAAGGATAAGGCGATGGGTGCGTTTATCCAGTACAAATCCGATGTCGCAATAATTCGTGCCTTTCACGTGCAATGTATCAGGTACACGTCCTTCCGGACACAAGCGGATAAAAGCGTGACCTGAATAGGCCTCCGCCAGGCAGTCTCGGATATCTTTGGCCTTTACCCCCTTGACCGGGGTGGCATAAATGGTGGTGAGCATCCCGCGGCTCATGGGAATCAGGTGCGGTACGAATGTCAGTTGAACCGCCTGTTCAGCCTCGCGGCTCAGGATGGAATCCATTTCGGCATTGTGCCGATGGCTGGCGACTTTGTAAGCCTTGAAAGATTCATTTACCTCACAAAAATGACTGGTTAGCGACAGTGATCTTCCCGCACCGGAAACCCCTGACTTTGAATCGACAATCAGCGTGTTCAGGTCCAAAAAGCCGGCTTTCACCAGTGGAATCAACGGCAGCAGGACACTGGTGGGATAACATCCCGGATTGCCGACCAGAACACTGAATCTGATATTTTCAAAATAAATTTCACTTAAGCCGTAAACGGCACTTTCGAGCAATTCCCCGGCAGTATGCGGTTGGTAGACAGATTCATACAAAGCGGCATCATTAAACCTAAAATCAGCCGACAGATCCACCACGCGAACATTGCGCCTGACAAATTCGGGAACAAACTTCATGGGCAATTGATGCGGCAGGGCTAAAAATACGATGTCGGCTTTATCACATACCTGTCCGACCACCAGTTCCTCACAAGTCAAATTAACGCATCCGGTCATGGCCGGGTAGACAGCGTCAAATTTAACTCCGGCAAATTGCCGGGAAGTCAAAATGGTTAATTCAACCTGTGGATGCCCGCTGAGAATTCTAACCAGTTCAGCCCCGGCATAACCGGTGGCCCCCACAACTCCAACCCGTATCATGAATTCCCCCATGGATAGATATTTTGCTGCAAGCCCTTTATCGCAGCAAACCGAATTCTATGCAAGATTCAGCTATTAACAAATAAATGCGTTTCCTTCAAGGAGATTTGCCAGGGAGAGATCTATGGATGGGCTGTTACGGAAAATGAAAGGGCCTGACTGTCTGTCACAGCCTCTCAGTGGAGATGGTAATGATTAGCGAAATGGTCCTGTCCACCAGAGCTTCAGGGAGTGGACCTGTCCACCGGCCTGTCCGGCGAAGCTTGACAGAGCGAAGACGGAAGCTTTAGCGAAGGTGGATGAAAAACAGAAGCACCGCAAATGCAGCTCACACGGATTTACAGGTGGTATCATCCAGAACAACGATCCAACCGGATTTACTTCCGGAAAGCAAGATACCCGATACCGTGATACGTATGGGTCGATCCTGGAAATCCGTCAGAAAACTGATTTTGGGCCTTTCAGGCAGTTGGGATACCTGCTTGAGTGCATCGCCCAGTTTCGGTTTTGCTGAAGCGGGGAATATATCAAACACCGGGCTGTTGAGAACTTCTGTCGGGGATCGATCCATAATCTCAAAGGCAACTGGGTTGACACTAACGATTCTCGTATCCGTATCGACCACAACAACGCCAACTCCCATGTTTTCGATAATTGCTTGATGATACTTCAGAGACTGCAACAATTCCACGGCATCGCGCCGGGGGTAAACACCGCCGGTTTGAATTATCTTTACTTCGTCGCGGGAAAATTCCGGCTGGGTCTCGATTTCAACCATTAACTGGTTCAACTTGACCGTCAGTTTATCAATCGGTCCTTTGGCCATATAATAATCGGCGCCGATTTCTTTCAGGGCGCCAAGATGCTCGACCATCACACCCGATAAAGCCACAATCGGAAAATGATTGGACCCATATTTGTGACGCACGAAATCGATGAATTGGCTCCCATCG
This sequence comes from Desulfobacterales bacterium, assembly GCA_050122435.1. Classification (GTDB taxonomy): domain Bacteria; phylum Desulfobacterota; class Desulfobacteria; order Desulfobacterales; family JAHEIW01; genus JAHEIW01. The sequence goes on along the minus strand of JASFIX010000030.1, from coordinate 6,807 downwards.
ACTTTGGGCATCACCAGATCCACAAACATGATATCGTAGGGATTGTCCCGCAGTTTGGATATGCCGTCTTTGCCGTCGTAGGCTTTGGTGACCGCGTATCCCCTCTTTTCGAGCAATTCGCAGACAAACTCTACGAAAAAATAATCCGAATCTACCACCAACGCTTTTTTGGACATGGTTTACCTCTTTGGGGTTTACTCGATACAGACCCGGCGCACTTCACGCATGTCGGTGATCCCCTCAAAAACCTTATGAACACCGTCCTGCTTCAAAGTGGTCATTCCGTCTTTGACCGCCTGTTTTGACAGATCCTGTGAGGTGGCCTGCTTTTTGATCAACATTTTAATTTCGGGTGTGCCCTCGATGAGTTCATGAATACCCAGGCGGCCTTTGTAGCCGGATCCATTGCATTTTTCGCAGCCTAAAGACCGGTGGAGCTCAACGTCGGAGGTATACTCCACACCCAGCTTTTTAAAAGCCTCTTTGCCGTAATCTGTGATGATATAGTTAAATTCCTCCTCTTCGGGGTGGTAGGTTTCGAGGCAGCCGGAGCACAATTTTCTCACAAGCCGTTGCGCGAGCACCGCCAGGAATGAATCTGATATGTTCAGCGGGTTCATCCCCATATCTATTAACCGGGTTAAGGTCTCGGGGGCGTTGTTGGTATGCAAGGTGGACAGCACCAGATGGCCGGTTAAGGAGGCTTCAATCGCTGTTGCAGCCGTTTCGCGATCCCGCATTTCACCGATCATGATGATATCCGGGTCAAGCCTCAGAAAACCGCGCATGATCCTCGCAAAATCCAGCCCAATTTTAGGTTTCACCTGTACCTGCCGCAATCCGGCCTGGGTAATTTCGACCGGATCCTCGGCAGTCCATATTTTGACATTGGGTTTGTTGATCTGCGCCAGAGCCGAATGCAAGGTGGTGGTTTTGCCTGAACCGGTGGGTCCAACACAAAGAATTAAACCATAGGGTCGCTTGATAGCCTTCTGTAATACTTTTAAATTCCGATCATTCAGACCGATTTCATCCAATTTGAGCGTTCCGGATTTGGTTAAAATTCGCAGCACGGCATCCTCGAATCTACCGGCCGTGGGCATGGTTGACATCCGGAGCTCGAATTCCGGTATGCCTTTGCGCTTTAAGCGAATTTTCCCGTCCTGCGGCAGACGCCGTTCGGCGATGTCGAGATCAGCCATTATTTTCAGTCGCGAAACGATTGCCGGCGCCATGGCATTGGGCACCTGGATATATTCATGGCAGACCCCGTCCGTCCGAAATCGAATGGTGGTCTTACGGGTGGCTATGGAGGGTTCGACATGGATGTCGGAGGCCTTATTACGAAATGCGGTCACCAGAACTTGATCCACGAACTTGACCACCTGGCTCGATGATTCATCTAAGCTCTTAATATCATCTTCAACTTCTTCTTCTTCTTCCTCGAAAGAAATATCCGGAATGATATCGTCCAGATCATCAAACCCATTCTCTGTAAAGGATTCGGCTTTGGGATCAAAGAAATGTTTGATGAATTTTTCAACATCTTCTTTGAAACCCACCGCAAAATTGATTTTCTGGTTGGGCATCAAGGCTTTGATATGATCGGTTTTGCGAAGATCTGTGGGATCATCAACCAAAATCTCCACACCATCAGTATCCCAATTCAACGGCACCCACACATAGTAAAGCAAAAAGGATTTTTTCAGCTTGTTAATGAGCTCAAACGGAACCGGGGTTTCCAGATCAAACTGGCGAAACGGCATTCCGTAAAACAAAGACAGGGATTTGCCTACTTCGTCTTTTTCGACGTTAAACCGATCTACTAAAACAAATTCGACGCTCTTGCCGACTTTTTTGGAAATCGCCAAAGCCTCCTGGAGCTGGTTGGTGTTGACCATTTCATTGCGGAGCAAGTGATCGTATTTCGAACCGGTTGAGATGTCGGATTTTAGGGATTCCAGTTTTTGGGAAACTTCCGGATTATTGGGATCAATTTTGAAAGCGCTCTCAAAAAGCTCGAGCGCCGGGTCGCGCTGATCTCTTTTCTCCATCTCACAGCCCAGCCAGAATTGAATCTGGGCATTTTCTTTGTCAGTCAGACTGAACTGGTAAATCACTTTATACGCTTTTTTAACAACTTCGCTGACCTGTTGGGTCTGTAGCAGGCAGGTCAAATAATCGACGACAATCTGGGCCGGCGTATAATCCAGCTTAGCATAATCCGATTTTGCAAAATCAAACTGCATCAGTTTTTCATATTCAGCAGCGGCCTCGTCGATCAATCCAAGCTCTTTTAGGGCACGGGCGCCATCAAGAATGGTCGGCACATCATCCGACAAAGACAGATTTTTTTTAAATAGGTTAATCTCTTCGGCACTTAAACCCTGTTGTTCCTTTTTCTTCTGGATCTCCAGCTCCTTGCGTAATCCATCTATTTTATTAGCAATATCTCCATTTCCATCAATCTTCTGATCGGGTGAAAGAGAGAGCACTTTTTCATATAGGGATAGTGCCTCATCTATCATTCCCATGGAATAACAGGTTTCCGCCTCTTTTATTTTTAGATTGATTTCGTTTTGCTCGCCCGGCTGTGTTTTACTCATAATTGGTAACCCCGAATCCTTTAGCAGTATGGATATTGTTCCGGAATGTCATGGATTCTAAAACGATCGCTCATTTTTGGAGAATCTTAGAAGTGGTTTCAAAACCTCAGATCAGGTCTAAGGGCCCCGCTAAGCGGGATTACATGTCTAATCTAAACAGATTTAGGTATGTATCAAGCGTCAGGCCGATCGGGAAAGCGCAGCATACATGAGTATGTGAGCATTTACCGGAGGCCTGCAACGCAGCCATTGGGCCTTAGATGGGGTTTTGAAACCACTTCTAGCACCTATTGATCAATATGCTCGGTCCTTGATCTATCGGATGGGTTTTGGGCCGTTAAAAGGTAAAACAACCCATGAGACCCATTAGATCTATCGGTTGCTTTTAAAAAAACTTTAGGGGGTTAACGGCAATTTAAAGCCTGACTGGAGATGGGTTGTGGCAGGGCCCAATTGAGTATTAACTCAATTGGTTCAAGAACCTTGACAGATTTTTTTTTCCATCTATAATTTAATGAATAGGGTCTATGAAAATGCTCCAAAGGAGTGGTAATGCCGATATATGAATATGAACATGTTGGACGCCCGTGTAAATTGGGAAAAGTTTTCGATTTTAAACAATCATTAGCTGATGACCCGCTGGATAAGTGTCCCGGGTGCGGCATAGCTGTAAAAAAAATCATATCTCAAATCAGCATCAGCTGTCCCAAATCCGATGGCGAGCTCCGCGACCTTGGTTTCACCAAACTGGTCAGGCGGGATGATGGCGTCTATGAAAATGTAACGGCCCGTGAGGGTGATAGCCGATACATGGAGCGGGGCAAACCGGATACCATACCGGATTTGGGTAAGACTATTTCCGATTAAAAAGCTGAAGGGTTTAAAAAGAGGCTTTGGGTTACAAGAAACGAGATGGGGAATTAAAACAGAAAACTTTTGGAGTGATGGAGTAGTGGAGTCAAACCAATTTTAGATTTTGGAATTTGGATTGTGGATTAAAAATATTACAGGCCAATTGTGCAGCCGACCATCTTGCTCTTAAATCCAAAATCCGAATTCTAAAATCCAAATTGATAGAAGCTCCAATACTCCAGATATGATTGCCACATCTGCCCGCTAAACAGCTTCCCTACCTATGAAATTTATGAGTTCCTAACCGGCTTGGCTATTTGGTCAGCTTCGCCACTAAAAATCCGGCGTTTTTTCGTCGGATAAACAGATTAACGGATTCACCATCATCAATTTGATTTAAGATGGCCTGGTAATCGCCTGTATCTTTGACCTGTTGTCGGTTAATCTCCTTGATAATATCACCAATTCGGATATCCGCATCATCTCCTTTGCTGCCGCTTTGGACATGGGTGACAACAACACCGGATTTTTCATCGATGTTGAATCGCTGTGCAAATTCAGGCGTTAAATCCGATACGCGGATGCCGAATTCTTCAGTCTCTTCTCTGGGCCTGGTTCTGCCCGCCAATTTTTCCTCGGGACGTTTGGCAATGTCGACCTTAAATGTTTTTTCCTTACCATCGCGTAGTATTTTTATTTTAGCACTTTCCCCTACAGGTATGCGGGCGATCATGCCGGTAAGCTGCCGACTGGTTTTAATCTTTTCACCATTGACTTCAAGGATGATGTCTTTGGCTTTAATCCCGGCCTTGTCTGCCGGATCACCTTCGAAAACGTCGGCAACAAAAACACCTTGTTTTTCCTCAATGCCGTAATATTCGGCCATATCACCGTTTAAATCCTGAATAGCAACACCAAGCCATCCCCGGGTGACTTCACCTTCGTTTTTGAGCGCCACAATGATATCTTTGGCAAGGTTAATCGGAATCGCAAAACCGATTCCCTGGCCGCTGGCCACAATGGCCGTGTTGATGCCGATCACCTCACCATTCAAATTTAACAGCGGCCCGCCGCTATTGCCGGGATTAATGGAGGCATCAGTTTGGATGAAATCATCATAGGGACCCGATCCGATTACCCGGCCTTTGGCACTGACAATTCCGGCCGTAACCGTGTGCTCGAGCCCAAAAGGGCTTCCAATGGCAACGACCCATTGGCCAACCTTGAGGGCATCGGAATCCCCTAGTTTTATGGTCGGAAGATTCTCGCCCGACTCTATCTTTAGCAGAGCAAGGTCTGTATTGGGATCCCGCCCCACAATTTTTGCATCGAATTCGCGTTCATCTTTGAGTTTGACCTTAATCTGATCTGCGTCTTCGATGACATGGTTGTTGGTCACGACAAAGCCATCTTCGTCGATGATGAATCCGGATCCAAGGCTGGGTTGTTTAAATTCCCGCTGCATGTCTTCGCCGAAATAGCGCTCAAAAAATTCTTTAAATGGGCTGTTTTTGCCCCAGGGGTCGCGCTGAAATTGGCGAAAAACCGGTCCCCCGCCTTTGATGGTCTTTACGGTTCGAATATTGACGACCGCCGGGCTGGCCATCTCAGCCAATTGGTTGAAACTGGAAGGTGCATCGAAATACTCTGTTGATTTGGCATTCGCAATCGGTCCGATGAAATAATGATCGACAACTATGATTCCAACGACCAGGGCAATGGTGATAACAATGAGGTTGATACCGACAAATTTTTTATTCATTTTATGGGCACCCATAAAGGTTTCTCCTTTCAAGAAGGCAGAAATGCAAATCCAAATCGTATCGCTTTGCTCTATACAAGATATAACCACCTGCAATGGTGATCTGCAGAAGCAGCCGGATAATTCGAAAGGCCCTCAATTTAGCTGACCGCTTCCCTTGCAAAACTGCAATTTATGTATTAAAATCCGTAAAAATCAAACCGAATGGCTGGTGTATAGAAGATAAATCTATTTTTCATTTTTTCCATAATTTAGCAAATAAAATTTCCAGATTTTTTTTCTCAGGGTTATTTATAATGGAATAATATCTGTCTTCCCTGCCTGTTCCGCCATCCCTTGACGTATTGGGTATTGATGACGCTGAAAAGAAGGCATGGTTCAGCCTTGATATCAGCGATTTGTATTTTTATATACGCTTTTCCAAAAACAGGTGGAATCATGCTTGGGGCTTTGCTCAGATGGAATGATGGAATACTACGCCGAAGTCGCTTCGGCCACGAAGGCTGGACTGGAATATTGGCACAATGGGTCCTGGGATATGGCAATATTGGACAAATGGCAGAATTCATCTAAAGGGAGAATCCCGAAATGATTCAGGTTGAAAACCTAACCAAATATTATCATGCGCTTTGCGCGGTGGATCAGATCAATTTCGATATTCAAAAAGGCGAAATTCTGGGATTGCTGGGGCCCAACGGGGCGGGGAAAACCACCACCCTGAGGATGCTGACCGGATATCTGCAGCCGAGCTCGGGAAATATCCGTGTTAAAGGATTAAGCATTGATACCCACATCCTGGAAATCAAAAAAATGCTGGGCTACCTGCCAGAATCCGCTCCGCTTTACCATGATATGCTGGTATTTGACTATCTGAACTACGTCGCCGCTATCCGGGAAATAAATGGCGATCAAAAGCTTATGCGCATTCGCCGCCTTGCGGACCTATGCGGCATAAATGAAGTTATGCATCAGCCGATCGGCGAGCTTTCCAAAGGCTACAAACAACGGGTAGGATTGGCCCAGGCCATGATGAATGATCCGGAAGTGCTCGTTCTTGATGAACCGACCTCGGGTCTGGATCCCAATCAGATCGTAGAAATTCGTAAAATCATCAAAGAAATTGGCAAAGAAAAAACCATCATCCTTTCAACTCACATCCTCAGTGAGGCCGAGGCGACCTGCGACCGTATCGTCATCATCAGCCAGGGCAAAATTGTTGCTGATGGAAGCACCGAAAGCCTTAAACGGTCCGCCGATGGCAGGAATATTATGTATATTAGTCTTCAAAATGCGGACTTCGCGACCGTGCAAAAATCATTAACAGACATCAATGGAATTGAAAATGTTGGCCGTATTTCTGAAGACCAAAACGCTTTAAACATCAGTCTGAACTATCAGTCAACAGATGACCTGCGGCCGGATGTCTACCGCAAGATCAAAGAAACCGATTGGATCCTTTTGGATTTTCATCAGGAAACCCGCTCACTGGAAAACATTTTCCGTGAACTGACCAAGGAGAGCTAACATGCGTCAGGTTGTCCATATTTTCCGAAAAGAATTCAGTACGTATTTTGTATCTCCGATAGC
>JASFIX010000029.1:0-15176 GCA_050122435.1 Desulfobacterales bacterium | reverse complement strand
AAGGAGCACATCACCATGGATACCGATGAAATCAAAGCACGCATCAATGAACTCTCGCAGCTTGATTACCAGAATATGTACCTGAACGACTTTCTGCTGACCTGGGAAAAGAGCGACGACGAAGTACAGGCCACGTTTCTGGTGTCCGAGATCCTGCGGTGTCTGCGTCAGAAAAATATCTCCAGCCGAATTTTCGACAGTGGCCTGGGCATCTCCCTGTTCCGGGACCAGTCCACCCGCACGCGCTTTAGCTTTGCCAGCGCCTGCAACCTGTTGGGTCTGGAAGTTCAGGATCTGGATGAGGGCCAGTCGCAGGTCGCCCATGGCGAGACCGTGCGCGAGACGGCCAATATGATCTCGTTTATGGCCGATGTGATCGGTATCCGCGACGACATGTACATCGGCAAGGGCAATGCCTACATGCGTGAAGTGTCACAGGCTGTAGAACAGGGCTTTAAGGAGGGCGTACTTGAGCAGCGCCCTACCCTGGTCAATTTGCAATGCGACATTGACCACCCGACCCAGTCCATGTCCGACATGCTGCATCTGATCAACACTTTTGACGGTTTTGAGAATCTCAAAGGCAAGAAGATCGCCATGACCTGGGCCTACAGTCCATCCTACGGCAAGCCCCTCTCCGTACCCCAAGGGATAATCGGATTAATGACCCGCTTCGGTATGGAAGTGGTGCTGGCTCACCCCGAAGGATACGAGGTCATGCCCGATGTTGAGGAAGTGGCTGGGTGCAACGCCGCCAACAGCGGCGGCAGTTTTGTCAAGACCAACTCCATGGCCGAAGCCTTTGAGGGCGCCCATATCGTTTATCCCAAAAGCTGGGCGCCCTTTGCCGCCATGGAAAAACGCACCGACCTTTTCGGCAAAGGCGACCACGAAGGCATCCGTACTCTGGAGAAGGAATTGCTTTCCCAGAACGCCCAGCATAAAGATTGGGAGTGTACTGAGAAATTAATGGAATTGACCCACGAGGCCAAGGCTCTGTATATGCACTGTTTGCCTGCCGACATCACCGGCGTGAGCTGTTCCAAGGGCGAAGTTGAGGCCAGCGTGTTCGATCGTTACCGGGTGCCCATGTATATGGAGGCCAGCTATAAGCCTTACATTATTGCGGCCATGATCTTGCTGAGCAAGGTCAAAACGCCGGTGGATCATCTGAGTCATCTTCTGGCGTCAGGCGCGCAGCGAATATGGGTGTGAGCCATCACCCCAAGCCGGGTTGCGCACACGATTTCCGGTTTGAAATAAAATAGGAGAAAATCATGATTCGGTTTGCGCTAAACGGTCAGGAGACGGAATTTGCCGGAGATGAAAAGACTTCGCTTTTGAGCTTCCTGCGAGAAGAGAAAGGAATTACCTCTGTCAAGGATGGCTGCACGGGGCAGGCGGCTTGCGGGGCCTGTTTGATCGAGATGGACGGCAAGCCCGCCCTGGCCTGCTCGACAAAGATGAAGCGGGTGGCAGGAAAAAAGATCGTCACCATCGAGGGGTTTCCGGACAATGTACGGCGCACCCTGGGTCGGGCCTTTGTGGCCAGAGGTGCGGTGCAATGCGGCTATTGCACGCCGGGCATTCTCTCACGGGCCAAAATCCTCTTGGAAAGCAACCCCGATCCCAGCCGTGCTGAAGTTGTCAAGGCCTTGAGGGCCAATGTTTGTCGCTGCACCGGCTACATTAAAATTATCGATGCCATCCTTCTGGCGGCCCAGGCCCTGAGGCAAAATCAGGAGATCGCCTGGGAGGAGCGAACCGGTATTGGCTACTCGACTCCCAAGTACGACGGCTACGAAAAAGCGCTGGGGATCAGTCCGTTCATCCATGACATGAAGTTTGATGACATGCTTTACGGGGCTTTGAAATTCAGCGAACACCCCCGGGCCAAGGTGAGCACTATCGATGGCTCAGCCGCGGAGCAATTACCCGGTGTGATCCGGATCTTTACGGCTCGGGACATCCCCGGGGAGCGCTATCAGGGCATCCATGTCAAAGACTGGCCTATGTTTGTGGCTGCAGGCGAGGAAACCCGCTATATCGGTGACGTGCTGGCCGGAGTGGTGGCGGAAAGCGAAGCAATCGCGCGCCGGGCGCTGGAGCGCATTCAAGTCGAATACGAGGTCCTGGAACCGCTGACTGAAATGACGGCCGCAGCCGAAAGCCCTGTGCGCATCCACCCCGGCGGCAACCTGCTCAAAGAGACGGTTATCTGCCGGGGAAAACCCGTTGACCCGGTCCTGGCCTCTTCAGCCCATGTGGTCGAAGGCGTTTTTGAAACCCCCTTTGTTGAGCACGCTTTTCTGGAAACCGAGACCAGCATCGCGCGGCCCGACGGAGCAGATGGCGTCATCGTCTATTCCCAGGGCCAGGGTATTTTCAAGGACCGTGAGCAAATTGCTGCGCTGTTGAACCTTCCCGAGCAGAAGGTACACATCGTGCAAGTTGCCGCCGGCGGTGGTTTTGGCGGCAAGGAAGATTTGACCGTCCAGCACCATGCCGCGCTCTACTGCAGTGCATTACAGCGCCCGGTCAAGGTGCGTCTCAACCGTGCGGAGTCTATTCGCATGCATCCCAAGCGACACCGCATGCAGATGCGCTACAAATTGGGCTGCGATGAAAAGGGCAAACTCACTGCATTGCACGCACGCATCGTGGGGGACACCGGGGCTTACGCCTCTGTTGGTGGTGAAGTCGTCGCCCGAACCGGCACGCATGCCGCCGCAGCCTACCATGTGCCCAGCGTAGATGTAATCGCCAGCGCATATTATACCAATAATCCGCCAGCCGGAGCCTTTCGCGGATTTGGCGTCAATCAGTCCAACTTCGCCATGGAAAGCCTGGTTGATGAACTCTGCATCAAGGGCGAATTTGACCGCTGGCAGTTTCGCTACGACAACGCGCTTGCAGCCGGGCGAATGACAACAACCGGTCATGTGTTAGGTGAGGGGGTGGGTTTGCGCCAGTGTCTTCAGGCGGTCAAAGATGCCTTCCACCAGGCTGAATATGCGGGGTTGGCCTGCGGAATTAAGAATTGCGGCATCGGCAACGGCCTCGAAGAGATCAGCGATACACGCCTAAAGGTCGTGGCTTCAGATCGCATCGATCTCCATCACGGCTGGACCGAAATGGGCCAGGGCATTCACACCATGGCCCGCCAAATTTTGTGCGAGGTGCTGGGCCTTGATCATTCGGTGAAAATCGTTGTCAAGTGCACCACCGCCGCTGAAGCCATGGGCGGGGTCACCACTGCCAGCCGTGGCACCGTGCTACTGGGAAACTCCATCATCGCTGCCGCCCAAAAAATGAAAGCCGACCTGGAGGGACGCTCGCTGACCGATTTCATTGGCAAGGAATATTTCGCTCGTTTCTTGGTGGACTGGACCACAGATCCCAATGTGGAGGGCGAGATCGTGAGCCACTTTTCCTATGGGTATGCAACACACCTGGTTGTCCTGGACAAGGACGGCCGACTGCAGACCATCTACGCCGCCCATGACGGGGGCAAAATCATCAACCCTCTCCTGTTCGAGGGCCAAATCGAAGGCGGCGTGGTTATGGGCCTGGGGTACGCACTTAGTGAGAAACTGCCCCTTAAAGACGGTCGCCTGACTTCGGAACGCATGTCCAAGCTGGGGCTGCCCAAAGCCAAGGATGTTCCCGAGATCCAGGCGATCAGCGTGGAGTGTGCTGATCCGATGGGGCCCTTTGGTGCCAAAGGCGTCGGTGAAATCGGAACCATTCCTACCGCGGCGGCTATTGCCAACGCCTATTGCTGCTTCGATGGCCGGCGTCGCTACCGGTTACCCCTGTCGCCTTTGGCCGTGAAAAAGTGAACTCGATTAAAATTTGAACGATCAATCCATTGACCATTTTACGACCCAGAGGAAAATTCCATGACGTTATACCTAAAAGACACAACCTTTCTGGATTGGCAAAGCCTGGAGGTCAAAAAGACAGATCTGGCGGTGGAAGAAGGGCCAACGGGCGGTATTTCTTTTATCACCGCTGTTCCCTCACAGGACCGGTGCGGTCCACAGGACCGAGTGTTGGACTGCGGCAACAGGCTGGTGACCCGGTCCTTTGGCTGCGGCCATCATCACATCTACTCGACCCTGGCACGGGGAATGCCGGCACCACGGAAAATACCGACCAACTTTCCAGAGATTCTGGAATATGTCTGGTGGAACCTGGACAAGCGCCTGGATCTGGAGATGATCGAGGCCAGTGCGCTGGCTTCAGCGATCTATTGTGCCAAAAGCGGTGTAACCTTTGTAATTGATCACCATGCTTCGCCTTTTGCGGTTAAAGACACCTTGTTCACCATTGCCAATGCCTTTGACCGGGTTGGCATCGCCCATATGCTGTGCTACGAGCTCTCCGACCGGGATGGTGAAGATCCCCGCAAAGAAGGATTGGCGGAAACCGACCGCTTTCTGACTTCCGGAAATCAAGGTCATGTGGGGCTGCACGCCGCCTTCACCGTGGGAGATGAACTCTTGCGGGATGCGATCACGCTGGCAAAAAAGCATGACACCGGACTTCACGTACATGTAGCCGAGGACCGCGCCGATCAGGAGGATACCATGGCCAAATACGGCAAACGGGTGGTGGAACGCCTTGCGGATGCCGGCGCCCTGGAACTCAGAAAATCCATTCTTTGCCACTGCATTCACCTGTCGGATCATGAAAAGGAACTGATTCGGCAGGCCGGTGTCTGGGTCGCCCAGAATGTAGAGAGCAACCAGAACAACAATGTGGGCTTAACCGGCTATGCCGACATTACAGACAACGTCATGCTGGGCACCGACGGCATGCATTCTGACATGTTGCGCAGTGCCAAAGCCGCTTTTTTGGCCGGTCAGGCCACCGAGGGCATCGGTTTTGACGGCATTTACCGCCGCTTTCGCGATGTGCATCGCTACACCCGTGAATTTGGTGCCACGGGGGATGATGAGAACAACCTGGTCGTTCTCGATTACGATGCCCCTACTGAAGTAACAGCAGATAATTTTTTGGGCCACTTCGTATTCGGTCTTGATGCCCGTCACGTGGAGACGGTCATCTGCAAAGGCCGGATTATCGTGGAAAAGCGCCGCATGACCACTGTGGATGAGACCGAGGTCCTGACCCACGCCAGGGAAATGGGCAGGAGGCTTTGGGATAAGATGCAATAAGGAGACGATCGCATGAGTAGTGACAAATTTTGGGGCTGTAATATCGAAACCCTGCTCAAGTGGATTCTGGACGAGGAAAAGCAGGGGCAGATTTTCGGGATTCGCAAAGAACTCTTTTTCATCCCGAACGAGACCGATCCGTTCCGGATGCGCCGCTACGGGCAGCTACTGGAAACTCCCTTGGGTGTGGCCGCCGGCCCGCACACCCAGCTTTCACAGAACCTGATCGCCGCCTGGTTGACCGGAGCCCGATATCTGGAACTGAAAACCGTGCAGGTGCTGGATGAACTGGAAGTTACCAAGCCCTGCATCGATATGACCGACGAAGGCTATAACTGCGAATGGTCCCAGGAGCTGAAACTGGACCAATCATTCGACGAATACCTCAATGCCTGGATCATCTTGCATATTCTAAAGGACAAATTCGGCTGGGGTACATCCAAAGAGGGGGGTTTCATTTTTAATATGAGCGTCGGATATAATCTGGAAGGCATCCAGAGCCCCACTGTACAGCGTTTCCTGGACCGCATGCAGGATTGCGCAGCGGAAAAAAGTGCCAAAATCGAACGTCTGGCCAGATTTTACCCCAGGGCCAAGGAGCTGGATATCCCGGACCGCATTAGCGACAACATTACCATCTCCACCATGCACGGCTGTCCGCCGGATGAGGTCGAAAAAATCGGGCGCTATTTCGTCGTGGAACGCAAGTTCAATACCACGATCAAGCTAAATCCAACGCTTTTGGGGCCGGAGCGCCTGCGCGGCATCCTCAACGACAAACTGGGTTTTGAAACCGTGGTTCCGGATCTGGCCTTTGAGCACGATCTTAAATACGCCGATGGTGTGGCCTTGATCCGGGCGCTTCTGGCTGATGCCGAAAAAAGCGGCGTGGCCTTTAATATTAAACTAACCAACACGCTGGAGACCGCCAACCAGGAGCAGCATCTTCCTAAAAACGAAAAAATGGTTTACATGAGTGGGCGCTCCTTGCACCCCATCAGTATCAACCTGGCCGCCCGGTTGCAGGCCGAATTCGGGGGCGCCCTGGACATCTCCTTTTCAGCCGGTACCGATTGCTTTAACTTCGCCGAGGTTATCGCCTGCAATCTGAAACCCGTAACGGTTTGCTCCGACATTCTAAAGCCCGGCGGCTACGGCCGGCTCACGCAGTATCTGGAGGAGCTGGGCCGGGCCTGCAGAGACGCCGGTGCAAAGTCGCCGCAAGAATTGATCCTGTCCCGTGGGGGAGGGGCTCAGGAAGTCGCCCAGGCCGCCCTGAAAAATCTGCAGGCTTATGCGCAGTCGGTACTGACTGAAGCGGCTTACCAAAAAAGGAGCTTTCCCTATGACAACATCAAGACCTCACGGAAACTGAATGTTTTTGACTGTATCGAGGCGCCCTGTATGACCACCTGCCCCGTCAGCCAGGATATTCCCGCCTACATGTACTACACGGCCCGGGGCGATTTTGACCGGGCCTACCAGGTCATTATGGAAACCAATCCCTTTCCCAACATCCAGGGCATGGTGTGCGATCATATGTGCCAGGAAAAATGCACCCGTATGAATTACGATAATCCCCTGCTGATCCGGGAGATCAAGCGCTTCATCGCACAAAAGCACGATGGCCCCACCGGCTTGCAGCCCGGCCCGGCCAATGGTGTCCAGATCGCCATTATCGGGGCCGGGCCATCGGGACTGGCCTGTGCCCATTTTTTGGCCCTGGACGGATTCGAAGTCCACATCTTCGAGAGCAAAGCCTTTGCGGGGGGCTGGGCTTCGGATGCCATTCCCGCTTTCCGGCTTGATGAAGCCAGCATCAAAAAAGATATCGACGCCATTTTGGCCCTGGGCGTTAATATCCATTATCAAACTAAAATCGACCGCAAACAGTTTGAACAATTTCGCCGCGATTTCGAATATGTCTATATTGCCGTCGGCGCCCAGGAAGGTACCGAATTGGGCGTTCCCGGCGAAGATGCCGAAGGCGTCCTGGATCAGCTGCAATTTTTGAGCGCGGTCCGCCGGGGGGAACGCCCGGATTTGGGGAAAAAAGTGGCGGTCATTGGTGGCGGCAATTCGGCCATGGATGCGGCACGCACCGCCAAACGGCTGGTGGGCGCGGCCGGCGAGGTGAGCGTGGTGTATCGGCGCACCCGCAAGGAAATGCCTGCCGCAGCCGAGGAGGTCCAGGCGATGCTGGATGAAGGCATTCAACTCATTGAACTGACTGCTCCTGAGTGCATGCTCGTCGAAGATGGACGCGTTCAATCCAATTTGTGCTTTCGCATGGAACTTGGCGAAAAGGATGCCAGCGGCCGGCCGCGGCCAATCAAGATCGACGGATCTGAGTTTGAATTAAGCGTCGACAGTGTTATTTCAGCCATCGGCCAGCGCGTTAATCTCGATTTCTTCCCCCATGAAAAGCTAGAGATCAATCCAGCAACCCATGAAACCCAGCTTGAAAATGTCTTCGCCGGGGGTGATGCCGTTCGCGGGGCCTCAACCCTGATCAAAGCCATCGCTGACGGCAAGCAAGTAGCCGAATCTATCAAGCGCAGAACCCTTAAGGATTCCCCAATCCAAACCAGCGTTAGCGGGAAGTCATCGGACCTGGTGGCACTGCAGCAACGCAGAGCCCATCGTGAGAATGGAACACGACTGCCGGAAATCGGTTTTGACCAGCGCTCCGGCTTTGATATGGTGATTCGAACCCTGGACGAAGCCAGCGCTCAAGATGAGGCCGCCCGCTGTTTGCAGTGCGATGAACTTTGCAGCGTCTGTGTCACGGTTTGTCCGAATCGCGCCAATATGGAGTTTACCCTTGAACCGACGGTGTTTACGGTCCAGCAGGCCCGGCCTGCACGCAACGGGGCGGAGATCACGGACCTGGAAACCGTTCATGTCATTCAGCGACACCAGGTCCTCAATATCGGCGATTACTGCAACGAATGCGGTAACTGCACCACTTTTTGTCCTACCAGTGGCTCACCCTATCTCGACAAAGCCAGATTTCATGTGACTGCGGAAAGCTTCGCTTCCTCTCAGCGCGGGTACTATTTTGCGACGGACACCCGCTTGGAATGCTGGCAAAACGATGGCGTGGCCAGTTTAGAGATCTCTGCCGATGGTTTTATTTATGAGAACTCGGCAGTCAAAGTGCTGCTGGCTAAGGATTGCAGCGTCCAAAATGTAACATTCAAAGAGAATGGCACCGAGCCAGTCGACCTGCGGCAAGCGGCGGAAATGGCTATCCTTTGCCAGGCGGTCCGACATTTACCTCCAATGGCAGTGAGAATCGATGATTAGACACCTGATCCCGTTTTTATCCTTTGCTACAATTGGTGTGTTTGACGCAGCTTGAAACCCGGGAAGATGACTTCTCGTAACCCAAGATGAAAGGGACGACTCATGAACGAAAAAACGAAAAAGGTGGGGTTAGATCTTATCTACGAATTACAAGAAAACCCACCTGTCAAGGAAGGCATGTTCGCGGCGCTGCAGCACCTTCTGGCGATCATTGTCGGAATTATAACACCCACCCTGATTATCGGCGGCGTCCTGGGTTTGGGCAGTGAGATCCCCTATTTGATCAGTATGGCCCTGATTGTTTCAGGTGTGGCCACATTCATCCAGGTCAAACGCTTCGGACCGGTAGGCTCCGGCCTTTTGAGCATCCAGGGCACCAGCTTTGCCTTTCTGGGTGCCATACTAACGGCCGGATTTATGGTAAAAAATGCGGGTGGCGGACCGGATGAAATTCTGTCAACGATTTTTGGTATATGTTTCTTGGGCGCCTTTATTGAGATGATCCTCAGCCGTTTTCTCCACCATCTCCGGAAGGTGATTACACCGGTCGTTACCGGAACGGTGGTGATCCTCATCGGCATTAGTCTGGTCAAGGTGGGCTTCACGGATATGGCCGGGGGCGCGTGGCTTTTAAAAAACAAACCGGAGCTGTTCGGCACCGCCCAGAACCTTTTTCTGGCATTTCTGGTCCTCATTATCGTTCTTATCATGGCCAGCACCAAAAATAAGTTCCTGAGAATGGGCTCCATCGTCATCGGATTGATCGTGGGGTATATTGTAGCCGCGTTCATGGGCTTGGTTAATTTCGGCGCCTTGAAGGGCCTGCCCATTATCAGCGTCCCCATTCCGTTCAAATATGGTTTCAGCTTTAATCTGCCCGCCTTCATCGGCGTTGGGTTTATCTATCTGATCACTACCATCGAATCGACCGGTGATCTTACGGCTACATCGATGGTTTCCGGCGAACCGGTCGAGGGAGATGTATATATTGAGCGAATCAAGGGCGGCGTACTGGGCGATGGTGTTAATTCCGCTATCGCAGCCACATTCAATACATTCCCCAATACGACCTTCAGTCAAAACAACGGTGTGATCCAGATTACGGGTATTGCCAGCCGTTATGTGGGCATGTATCTTGCCGGTTTCCTTGTTATACTTGGCCTATTTCCGGTCATCGGAGCATTCTTCCGCTCCTTGCCGAACCCGGTACTTGGAGGGGCCACCATTGTCATGTTCGGAACGGTCGCTGCCGCCGGTGTAAGGATCATCGCCACCAGCAAGATAGATCGCCGCGATATGATTATTATGGCGGTTGCCTTTGGTTTGGGATTCGGGGTGGCCTATGTACCGGAGTTTCTTGGCAAGGCGCCTAAAGCCATCCAGCAGATCTTCGGATCAGCGATAACCACCGGTGGGCTTACGGCCCTTATTTTGAATGCAGTTATGCCAAGGCCTAAAGATAAGTAATAACCGTCAACAGGATGAGAGGTTCAGGATTCACCGGAAATATCATCCAGGGTAATCCTGAACATTGAATCCTTAAAAAGAGGATGATGACATACCGATCGTTCCGGAGAGGAGATGTACACTTGCACCAAGTTTTTGAGCTTATCGGTGTATGGTCAGCGATAAAATAAGGGCATAGAGCGGCGGATTTTGAACCTGTTGACGGTCACGTCTCATGAAAGTCACATTGTGCCCTCAGATTGAAAAATTAGGTGTCATCATCCATGCTTTTTTCCACAGCGGCAATAATCGAGTCATAGCCTGTACAGCGGCATAAATTGCCGGCCAGCCCGCGACGAATATCATAACGACTGACCTTCTGGTGCTTGTGCTTTTCGATAAAGGCTGTGGCCGCCATAACGAAACCGGGAGTGCAAATGCCGCATTGCACGGCACCCTCATCCACAAAAGCCTGCTGAACTTTGGACAACATCTCGTTGCGACTCTCGCCTTCTACGGTTCGAATGGATCGACCGTCAGCCCAGACCGCCAAGTACAGGCAGGCATCGATGGGAACATCATCGATCAGCACGGTGCAGGCGCCACATTCACCCACAGCACAGCCCTGTTTGACACTGATCATTCCTATCTGTTCCCGCAGCACCTCCAACAGCGACTGGCGCACATCAACAGCAAGCTGTTTTTTCTTTCCGTTCACAGTAAAGGTAATCGTACGGTTTAAGCTCACTGAATGGTTCCTCCTGCATTTAAAATCGCCTGCTTGACAACCCTGTGGGCCAGGGTTGCAATGATCTGCAATCGAAAATCTTCGGTGGCCCGCCACGAGGTCCTTGGGCTGACATCATCCGCCACCGATTCAGCAATATCGTCCAACAATTGGGTTGATACCCGGCGGCCCTGGATTTTGTCTTCGGTGTTTTTGCAGCGGATGGGTACCGGGGCAGCCACGCCGTAGGCTAGCCGCAGATCTGTCAGGACCTCGTCTTCCACTTTGCACACCGCCGAGCAGCCGATCGTAGCAATGTCCATAGCGTCCCGCATGGCGTACTTAAAAAAGTGTCCGGAATAACCGACATAGTTGTTACGGCTTATAGTGATCGCCGTCATAATTTCGTGGTGTTCAAGGGCCACCTGGCTGGGTCCGAGGAAAAAGTCTTCCAGAAGCAGTTGACGGGATCCGCCCTGACCCTCGATGGTTACCACAGCATTGAGGGCGATAAGCGGTGTTGCGCTATCGGCGCTGGGCACACCGTTGCATAGATTGCCGCCGATAGTGGCCATGTTGCGCACCTGGGGACCTCCAATAGTGAGAATGGCCTCCGCCAGGACTGGAATGTGTTTGCGAATCAACTGAGATTCAGCCACATCTGTAAAGCAGGTCAACGGCCCGATGACAATATCCCCGTCATCGTTCTGCCGGATGAAATTGAGATCGGCGATGTCGTGAATATCGACCAGATGATCAAAGCCTTCTTTGCCCCTATACAGTTTGACCAGCACATCCGTGCCGCCGGCCATCACTCTGGCCTCAGGATTTTCCTTCAATAATCGAATCGCTTCCTTAATGCTGCCGGCCCTGGAATAGCTTTTAAAATTGAACATTCATTCTCCTTTTGTGACTCTAGGTTCCCGGTTCAGGGTTCTGGGTTCAAAGGTTGTTAACAGAAGAAAGATTACAATCTTTAAATTTCGAGTACTGCATTCTGGTTTCTTTTTTCTGCTCTCAGTCATCTGCTGTCTAAACCCTGAACCTTTGAACTCTGAACCTCTGAACGGTTTTTTACAACAATCCCGCTTTTTTAAAATATTTAAAAAGAGTATGCGGGGTCATGGGCAGCTCGTTAATCTTAACGCCGGTCGCATCCCAGATGGCATTGCGGATGGCAGGCGGTGGTGAAATAATGGGCGGCTCCCCTAGTGATTTATTGCCGTAACCGGAGGTCGGCTCGTAAGTTTCGACAAATTCACAGCCGATATCCGGCACGTCCACCACAGTGGGAATTTTGTAATCCAGAAAATTATTATTGTATATATAGCCCGATTCAGGATCGATCTTCATCTCCTCATAGAGGCCGGCGGCAATTCCCATGGCCACACCACCGTGCACCTGGCCTTTGGCCATGACGGGATGTAGAATGACACCGGAATCGTGAATGTTATAGATTTCTTTGATATCCACTTTGCAAAGCGGCACATCTACCGCCACTTCAACAAAGGTACAACCAAATGTGGGTGCATTGGTCCGGGTTTTGTGGGATACATCGGCAGTTAACTGTGCCCCGCGCTCCTTGTCATAATAAGCATCTAGCGCGACCTCCTTCAGTGAAATCACTTTGCGGGATGGATCCTTGCGCCGAACAATTTCTCCGTTTAGAATGTCAAGTTCTCCGCTCAGGACACCGCTGACCCGACCGGCATGTTCAAGAATTTTGGCTTTCAGTTCTCTGGCTGCGCGAAATACGGCATTGCTGGCCACATATGCCTGGCGCGAGGCATAAGCGCCGGTATCAAACGGTGCCACGTCCGTATCCTGGGTTGACACCACGTGCACATCATCAAAGGGAATTCCGATGGTCTCGGCCGCCATTTGAGCCACGATGGTATCCAGGCCTTGGCCGATTTCGGTGGCACCCACCTGGATATGAAGTGAAGCATCCTGGTTGAATATGATGCGGGCGCCGGCAATCTCCAGGCAGGTCGGATAGGTTCCAGAAGCATAACTGAAACAGGCAACGCCGAGTCCGCGGCACACCGCTCCGGTTTGTCTTTTGGGCCAGGCCGCGCGCTTTTCGTCCCACCGGATCAAATCTTTACCCCTTTGAAGGCATTCAATCAGCCCGCAGCTTTCAAAGCGCTCACCCGTCAGAGGATCGGTATCGCCCAGCCGGGCTACATTTTTTATTCGGAATTCCACCGGATCCATGTCGATTTTGCGCGCCGCCTCTTCAATGATGCCTTCCACCGCGAAGATCAACTGCGGTGCCCCATAGGCGCGCATGGCGCCGGCCGCCGGGGTATTCGTGTAAACGGTCTTGGCGTGATATCGCATGGCGGCGCGGGGATAAAGCAAGCGAGATTTGGCGCCGGCGGCTCCAGCCACGGAATGTCCGTGGGAAGCATAAGCACCGGTATTAGACAGTGCATCCATGTCCAGGGCCACCAGAGTGCCATCTTTGTTTGCACCGGCCCGCATTTTGATCTCGAAGGGATGACGCGTGCGGGTTCCGATCATGCATTCTTCGCGGGAAAGGTCGATCTTTATCGGCCGCCCTCCCAGTTTCAGGGTCAGAAAAGCAACCATGGGTTCGAGAATGACGTCCTGTTTGGCACCGAATCCACCGCCAATATAGGGCTTGACAACCCGAATGCGTCCCCAAGGCAGACCCAGTGCTTCTCCTACAATTCGGCGGGCAATATGGGGAATCTGCGTCGACGAAACCACGACGATATGCTCCAGATCATCCATATAGGCATAAGCGACGTGGTTTTCGATATGGCAATGCTGGCACATTTGTGTCCGATATTCGCTCTCCAGCACAATGTCGGCGCCAGCCAGCACATCATCAATGGGTCCGCCGACCGCGTAGCGGGATTCTCCAATCACGTTTTTGGAGCCGGCATGAATCTCTCGGGCGCCTTTGGCCAACGCTGCCTGTGGAGCCACCAGGGGTTCATAGACGTCGTATTCCACCTGGATCAGCTTCAGTGCTTCCTGCAGCACAAGGTTGTTTTCTGCCACCACCACAGCAATCTCATCGCCCCAGTAGCGCACATGCCGGGTTAGCAGCAGCCGGTCTTCGATATCTTTGTGAGCCGCTTCCAGCGAATAGGGGTGACCGGCGGTGGCAAATTGAGTGCGGGGCACATCCGCATAGGTAAACACCGCTTCGACTCCGGGCAATTTTTTTGCCTTGGTGCAGTCGATTTCCTTCACACGACCATGAGCGATGGTGCTGCGCAGATATTTGGCCACCCGCATCCCGGGAATAAAAAAATCATCAGTATAGCGCGCCCGGCCGGTAACCTTGGCCACCGCGTCCACCCGTTTTACTGATTTTCCTATTGCCATCGAAATCTCTCCGAATTGTTTATTGATTGATCATCTTTTCTGAAATTGCATTACATTTATTCATTATTTCGGTTTCATCAAATCCGGTCAGTCTGCCCTGCTCGACCGCTATTTTGCCATTGACGATGGTATATTCGGTCCCATGGTTGTATCCTGAAAAGATGATGGCGGATAGGGGATCGCTGAGCGAGCCGCTATATTCCAGCTTTCCCACGTTAAATAAGGCCAGATCCGCCGCCCAGCCTTCTTGGATTCTGCCGATCTTTTCGAACCCCAGCAGCCGAGCGCCGTTTTCGGTGCCCATCCTGAGGACATCCAATGCGGACATGGCCGATGCGCCGTAGTGAACCCGTTGTAAAAGCAAAGCATTGCGAATTTCCCCCAGCATATCGGATGAATCGTTGGAAGCGCTTCCATCCACCGCCAGAGCCACATTAATCCCTAAAGGTAACATCTCTTTGACCCGGCAGATGCCGGACCCCAGCCGCATATTGGAGGTTGCACAATGCGCGATGTGAGTACCGGTATGCGCCAGCCGTTTTAACTCGCGGTCATTAAAATGAATACCATGGGCATAGGATACGTCAGCACCGATAAACTCACATTTTTCCATCAACGCCAAAGGCTTGCAGCCATAACTTTCGAGACAGAATTCATTTTCATCCCGGGTTTCGGCCAGATGCGTATGCAGCCGCACACCGTATTTGCGTGCCAAGTGAACCGTTGCGGTCATCAGCGTTTCCGTGACCGAAAAGGGACTGCATGGCGCCAGCATAATTTTGCGCATGGCCAGCTCCCTGTCGTCGTGGTATTGCTGGATGACCCGCTCGCTGTCTTTAAGAATCTCATCTTCGGTCTGCACCACATTGTCGGGTGGCAGCCCTCCGTCCTTTTTGCTCAGGGACATGGAACCCCTTGCGGGGGAAAAGCGCATCCCCAGATCGGCGGCGGCTTTAAATTGGGTGCCGATCAAATCCCCGCTGACATTTTGCGGGTACACATAATGATGATCGCTGGATGTCGTACAACCGGTTTTGAGCAGTTCCGCCATAGCCAACAGAGAAGCGAAATAAACCGCCTCCTCGTCCAGATGTTGCCAAACCCCGTAGAGGTAAACCAACCAGTCAAACAGCGCTGTGTTTTGAACA
>JASFIX010000028.1:0-15259 GCA_050122435.1 Desulfobacterales bacterium | reverse complement strand
GGGCCCATTGACCACCAGGACTTTATCCTGTTTGGCCAGTTTTTCGACTACCGGAATGGCAGGTGGTGCTTTGCAGCCAACGTCGTACCACACCATCTCGATTGGAACACCGCCGATTCCACCGGCGGCATTGATTTCTTCGACTGCAATTTCAGCAGAAATTTTTGCAGCCGTACCCCATTCAGCGCAGACCCCTGACACTGAATAGATTCCGCCAATTTTGACCGTATCGCCGGAAAGTTTACCGGCTTGCGCGGATGGCGCAAGGGTCAAAACGCTTACCACAAAAAAAGCGATGATTACAATTGGCAAATAGCCTTTCTGTTTTACCATGGTGCCCTCCTTTCAATTTGAAGTGAGCCTGTAAAGTACCCGTACGGGTACGTCCTTATTATTTTTTATCACCTCCCTTATCTGATCAGACGATATTTTTAAATCCATGGTTCTTGTAAATGAATTCATTTATTTCAACAGCTATTTATTGAACCGGCTCATTGCGGCCGGCTCTTCCCAGATAGGCTTTTTGAACCGCTTCATTATCCCGCAGCGCCTGACTGTCTCCATGCAGTACGATGCGACCGGTTTCCATTACATAGCCGCGATCCGCCACTGTCAGGGCCTGATTGGCATTTTGTTCCACCAGCAAAATGGTGTAGCCGTCTTTGTTCCGCAGCTCATGAACCGTTTCGATGATAAATTCCACTAAAACCGGCGCCAGTCCCAGAGAGGGCTCATCCATGAGCAGCAGCTGTGGTTTTGCCATCAAAGCCCGGGCGATGGCCAGCATCTGTTGTTCGCCTCCGGAAAGTGTGCCGGCATTCTGGCCCAGTCGTTCTTTCAATCTCGGGAATTTTTCGAAGACTCGGTCCAGATCCTTGGCGATACCCAATTTGTCGGAACGCAGGTAAGCGCCCATCTCCAGATTTTCTTTAACGGTCATGCGGGATAATATTCCCCGTCCTTCGGGAATTTGAACTACCCCCATCTTGACAATTACATGGGGTTTAACACCGTCAATTTTGCGGTCCTGGTAGACGATGCGTCCTTCTGTAGGCTTTAAGGCACCTGATATGGTTCTCAATAGGGTGCTTTTCCCGGCACCATTGGCGCCGATCAGTACCACGACTTCTCCGGGCTTTACGTCAATACTGACCTCGTTGATCGCGAGAATGCCCCCGTATCCGGCTGAAATGTTTTCGACAGACAGCATCGTCCTACCTTTTTCTGCCTAGATAGGCTTCAATTACCTCATGATTTTCCTGAATCTCGGACGGTTTGCCTTCGGCGATTTTCGCGCCGAAATTGAGCACCGAAATCACATGGGATATTTCCATGACCAGCTCCATATTATGCTCGATTAAAAGAACCGTCTTGCCCATCTGATTGATTTTAACGATCAGCGATTCCAGGTCCACGGTCTCTTTTGGATTCATCCCGGCTGCGGGTTCGTCGAAAAGCAGTAAATCCGGGTCCTGGCTGAGCGCCCTGGCAATTTCAACGAGCCGCTGTTCGGCATGGGGAAGGTTGGCGGCAATCTGATCGGCCTTTTGGGGGATGCCGACAAACTCCAGCCAGTGCATGGCAGTTTCACGGGTGTCCTTTTCTTCCTTCAGTTCCCTCAGAGAAAACCTGAAAAGGGTCCTTAAAAGCCCGGTTTTGGTTCTGCAGTGACTGCCGAGCATCACATTCTCCAGAACACTCATGTGACCGAAAAGTCTTACGATCTGGAAAGTTCTGGCAATTCCCAGTTCAGCTCTTTGATGGGGCTTTAATCCGTTAATGGGCTTATTTCGAAAAGAGATCTGGCCTTCGCTAACATCATACATTCCGCTGATCAGATTAAAGAGGGTGGTCTTACCGGCACCATTGGGGCCGATAATCGCATGCAAGGCATTCTCTTGAACTTCAAGTTCAACATTCATAAGTGCGCAAAAACCATTGAAATATTTTTCAATATTATTTATTTCAAGAATCATTTGCCCTCCGTTTGGCCTGAACTGAATCCACCGGCAGCCTTAATTCCCAAAAGCCGGCGAAGAGCATTTTTAATGGATTGTACAGTATCCAGGCTGATGATCCCCTGGGGTCGGACAATCATCATTAAAATAAGCAGTGCACCATATAACTCCATGCGCCATTCCTGGATGACGCGCAAAAATTCCGGAACCAGGGTCAGAACAAAGGCGCCGAATATCGGACCCCAGAATATCTGAATGCCGCCGAAAATGGTGAATACGATCAGCTCAACGGCATGCATGACGTCGAACATGAACGGCTCGATGTACTCTTGGTAATGGGCGAAGATTCCTCCCCCGACACCGGCAATAAATGCACCCGATGAAAACGCGGTCAGCTTGACGGCGGTAATGTTTACCCCGAGAATTTCGGCCGCGTCCTCATCACTGCCGACCGCCTGACAGGCGCGGCCCATTCGGGACTTGCGCAATCGATTGAAAAATATGATCAGTATGACGATGAAACCATACGCATACAGCAGGGTGTGTTCCTGATAGGGGATCCCCGGCAAACCGGCAGCGGCACCGATATAGTCGATATTGATAAAGATCACGCGCACGATTTCACCAAAACCCAGGGTCAACAGCAGCAGATAAATGCCTTTGATGCGCAGTGCCGGCAGCCCTAAAACGAAGCCGACTATTGCGGAACAAATCCCACCGATCAATACCGCAGGAACATAAGGGATTCCGAATTTAACCGTACAGACTGCCGACGCATAAGCACCAATGGACATAAAACCGGCCTGGCCCAGAGATATCTGTCCGGTCATGAAAGGCAGATAAAAGCTCAGGGCCATAATGATATTAATGCCGGCAATCGTAATAACGGAAATCAGATAATCCAATTCAAGATCCCTTTCTAACCCTGTCGAATGCGTGTTCCGAAAAGCCCGGTAGGCTTGAAAATGAGAATCAAGATCATGATACCGAATGAAAAAATGTCCTGTAAATTAATCTCGGTGGGCAGGATAACGATACTGAGCACTTCTGCCAGTCCCAGAATCAGCCCACCAATCATAGCGCCGGCCACATTGCCGAGTCCTCCCAGAAGCATAACCACCAGTCCTTTTAGGGCAAAAGTCAATCCGATAAAAGGAGAAATGGCGTGGAAGGACAATCCGATCATCACACCGGCAGCCCCGGCCAGAGCGGATGCGATGCCAAAGGTAATCAACACGATCCAGTCCACATTTACGCCCAGCAGGCCTGCGACCATGTGACTTTCGGAAACTGCCCGCATGCCTTTTCCAATTTTGGTCTTGGCAATAAAAAAATATAGACCGACCATTAAAGACAGGGCAATCGCCAGTATAAGGACGTTGACGGAACTGATGAAAAATGATCCAATTTGATAATTGGCGGTACCAATGGCATCCGGAAAACGGGTTCCGAATCCACCGAATAGTTTTACGGCCAGGTTCTGCAAAATAATCGTAACCCCGATCGTGCTTAAAAGCGGGGCCAGGTGAAAATCCTTTCTAAGGGGCCGGATCGCCAGCAAATCGATCAAAACGCCCAGAACGCCTGTGGCCAACATGGCCAGGGGCAGGGTGATGTAGAGCGGCAGGCCGCTCCAGATGATGATATAGAGCCCCATAAAGGCGCCGGCCATTAAGACTTCGCCGTGCGCAAAATGAAGGATTCCGAGTACGCCGAATATGAGGGTGTAACCGATCGCAACCAGCGAATAGGTGGCGCCCAACATCAGCCCGTTGATAATTTGTTGAAAGATCATTTATTCCTCATTTGCTCAGCAGCTTCCATTACCGAATCAATCACCTGCTTGTATCCCGTGCAGCGGCAAAGCACGCCCGACATGTTTTTTCGCACGTCTTCTTTTTTTGGATTCGGATTTTCATCGAGAAACTCATAGGCCGTTATCAGCATACCGGGGGTGCAGTATCCGCACTGCAGACCGTGTTTTTCGCGAAATGCTTCCTGAATCGGGTGCAATTGTTCAGCATCTGCAAGCCCCTCGACAGTCATGATGTCGGCACCGTCGGCCTGGACGGCAAACATCAGGCAGGAGCGGACCGCCCGGCCGTTGAACAGAACGGTACAGGACCCGCATATGCCGTGTTCGCAGCCGGTATGGGTCCCCACCAGTTCTAAATCCTCTCTTAAAAAATCAACCAGAAGGCGCCGGGGCTCTACCCAGCGCTCGTATTCCACGCCGTTTACTTTTACTGCGATGCGACGACTTTCTGCCATTTTATTGACCTCCATTGACCATGCTCCATGCCTCTAACAATCCTCTTTTTACGAAAACCCGCGTCATGTCCATACGATATTCAGCCGAGGCGTGATAATCGGGTTCGGTATCGGTCTCCTCAGCGGCCTGCTGGGCCGCTTCGGCGATCAATTCTTCGGTGATTTTTTGATCCGCTAAGAGCCCTTCGGCTTGTTCCGCGCGCACCGGAGTGGGGGCGACACCACCCATTGAGATTCGCGCTTCGCTGCAAACCCCCGATGGTTCCGTCAAAAGCAAAATAGCCACTGCCACAATCGCAAAGTCACCCGACCGTCGACTCAATTCCATAAAAGACCATCCCGTATTCTGCGGCAGGGCCGGAATTCTAACTTCCGTCAGAAGGTCCGACGGCTCCAGCGAAGTCGTCAGATAGGTCAGGAAGAATTCTTCGGGCTGCAAATTTTTCTCTCCGGATGGTCCCACGGCCTTTAGCGTTCCATTGAGGGCGCACAGCGAGGTGGGTATTTCGGCTGAAGGATCGGCGTGCACCAGGCTGCCGCCAATGGTTCCACGATTTCTGATGGTGCTGTGCCCGATAAATGAGATGGCCTTGGCAAGAAGGGGCCATTTTTCAACCACCGCTGGTGATTGCTCGATATCTCTTTCGCGGGTCAAGGCCCCGATCACCAGCTCATCGCCTTCGGTTTTAATGTATTCGAGTTCCTTGATTCCATTGATGTCGATCAGAATTTCAGGGCGGGCCAATCGGAAATTCATCATGGGGACCAGGCTCTGACCCCCTGCAATTATCTTGGCCTCATCCCCGTAACGATCCAGCAGGTCGATGGCCTCGTCTACGGTTTGGGGGCTGAGATATTCAAAAGCGCATGGTTTCATATTCGTTCTCCTGTGATGGTATATCTAAAGCAACTTTAATTCCTTGCCGATTTGTTTAAAAAACTGGCCCAGCATCATTTTAGCAATTCCGCTGATCAGCCGCTGTCCGACTCCTGCGATCAGTCCGCCGACCTGCCCCTCGCCCTGATAGGAAACGATGGTGCGCTGGTCTTGCTGGGACAGTTCAATCTGGGCTTCTCCTTTTACGAATCCGGGGGTGCCGCCGCCTTCGACAACCAGGCGGTATTTTTCCGGCGGCCGGGGATCGGCCACTTCGGCCATCCCTTTGTAGGTTCCTTTTATGGCCGCAATGCCGATCTTCAAGGTAGCCTTATATTTTCCGGGTTCGATTTCCTCTAATTTTTCACATCCCGGTATGGCTTTTTCGAGATGCCGTGGATTCGTGAGAGCCTCCCAGACCTTTTCCTGGGGGGCATTGAATTTATAGGTTCCTTCCAGCTTCATAAAAATCTCCGCAATAACAAATAATGAACAATTGGGTTTACCCAATTGGGGTATTACTGACCTTTGGCTTCCTGGATCAGATGCCAGATTTTACTCGGGCTCAGGGGCAATTCGTTTATGGTAACCCCCAAGGGTGCCAGGGCATCTGCAATGGCATTGGCAATGGCCACCGGCACCGACATGGTGGAACTTTCGCCCGCGCCTTTTGAACCCAAAGCGGTCAGCGGAGAAGGGGTTTCCACGTGCCCGATATCCACCTTGGGGACTTCCATGGCCGTCGGTACCAGATAGTCCTGAAAGGAGGCAGTCAGGCATTGACCGTTTTCGTCGTAGGCCCATTCTTCATAAAGGGTGCCTCCGAGGGCGTGGGCAATGCTCCCCATGACCTGACCTTCCAGCAGCAGGGGATTCAATACCGTTCCGGAATCATGCACGCTGGCCCATTTGAGAAACTCAACCTGCCCGGTTTCGGGATCCACTTCCACAACAATGGCCTCGGCGATAAATCCATAGGTATTGGAAGAATCCACGCGATCCAGCTGGTCGGGTGGCAGAGAAGTCGGCATGGATAACAGGCTGCTGGCATACAGGCCGACATCGGTTCCCTCCGGCAGGGCGGATTGATTCCAGTGGGCGGTGCCGGCAATATGCTTGACATGGATCGATTTGTTCGGGGCGCCCTTGACATAAAATTTGCCGTTGCGGTCTTCGATGTCATCGGGGCTGGCTTCCAGAAGATGAGCGGCAATTTTTTTCATTTTTTCCTTCACTTTGCGGGTGGCCGCAACAACCGCATTGACACCCACAGAGGCAAAACGGCTCGAATAACTTCCGGTGGTGATGGTATAAACCCGGTCATGGGTATCCACCACGTCGCTCACCGTTACATCATCCGGGCTGATACCGAGCTCATCGGCCACGATCTGCGATATGACGGTTTCATGTCCCTGGCCCTGAGGGTTGGTGCATGCGATCACGTGGGCTTTGCCAAGCGGATCCAATTTGACGATGACCGATTCGCCCGATCCCGATTTGGGATGGCCCTTGGCTCGCTGCTCGGGAGTCAACGCCAGGGTAACATAGGCGATATTGGTCACCGAGGGATCCACCACCGTTGCCAGCCCAATACCGATATAGCGGCCTTGCTTGCGGGCTTTTTCCTGCGCTTTTCTCATCTTCTGGTAGTCGATTTTGTCGAGCGCCATTTGCAGGGCTTTGGGATAGTCACCGGCGTCGTATACCCCCCCGGTTGCGGTGGTATAAGGGAACTGGTCGGCTTGAATGAAGTTTTTAAACCGGATTTCAGCCGGATCCATTTTTAATTCTGCGGCAACCATGTCCACCAATCGTTCGACACTGAAATAAAGTTCCTGGCAGGTATACCCGCGATTGGGAGCTGTCAGGCATTTGTTGGTGCCAACAACCATCACTTCCCGGTCTAAGTTGCGAATCTGATAGGCACCGGTGTGATTACCGGTGCTGCGATAGGCACAACCGGGCTCCGGAGCGCGGATGTATCCGCCGGTGTTGTCCATGGCCTTATCTTTGAGCCCCAGGATGGTCCCGTCTTTTTTAACGGCCGCCTCCATATAGGTTACGCGGTCGGTTCCGGTGGCACTGGCCAGAAGGTGTTCGCGGCGGTCTTCAATCCATTTGACCGTCATGCCTGTTTTTTTGGCTGCCAGTGCGATTAAGGCGATGTAGGGGTACATCCCGGTTTTGGTGCCGAAGCCGCCGCCGATATCGGTGGGTACGATCCAGCGCATCTTATTTTCGGCAATTCCAAGGGCGATGGCGACCAGGGAATGATTGACAAAGGGGCCCTGATAGTTGTTGTAAATGACAAATTCCTCGTTAAAGGGATTGTATGATGCAACCACACCATAGGTCTCGATGGGTGTGGATCCGTATTTGGGAAAAAGGAACTTGCCCTTGACCACCAGATCCGCCTCTTCGTAAGCTTTTTGGATATCACCGTATTGGAAAAAGCGGTGTGAATAAATATTGCTGCCGATATTGTCGTGCAGAATCGGGGCATCGGGTTCGGCGGCGGCCTCGATGTCCATTACGACCGGCAAGGGTTCGTACTCGATCTCAATCAGGTCCAGCGCGTCTTCGGCAATATAACGGCTGTCCGCAACAACCACGGCCACAGGCTCACCGACGAAACGAACCTTATCCACCGCACAGCTGTAATACTTGGGTGGAATCGGCACACCCACCGGAAATGGCTGTGACATGGCTGCCACGTCATCGCCGGTTAGAACACCTCTGACGCCGGAAACATTCAGGGCCTGGGATATGTTCATCCCCTTGATCCAGGCGTGCGGATAAGGACTGCGCAGTATGGCTGCGTGCTTCATGTTCGGCAGATGGATATCATCCATAAAACGCCCCCGGCCCGTCAAAAGCCGGAGGTCTTCTTTGCGCTTCATCCCTGTGCCGACCCACTTTTTTTGTTGCTTTTCTGGCATGCTTAATTCTCTCCTTGTATTAAAACCCTTAAAGCAGTTAGTCTTTAAACCACTCAAGGGTTTGAATTTCATATTCGATGGTAATTTTGCGGTTCAGGCTGGTATCCAGCAGCTCGGCTTCAAAACGATCTGCAAAAATCATTTCTCCAGACAAAATGGGCGGGGTACCTGAAAATATCACAATGCCGCCAATGTCGTTATTTAACTGCTCCTGGACCAGCCGGATCAATTCTTCAGGTGGTAGAATGGATCCGAGGGTGGATTCCTGATAAATGTTTTTTTGCCCGCCTTTTATTGCCCAGCTGCGGATTTGGATCTGATCCCAGGCCTCTTTGACGTCCTCGTAATTCCATATATTTTTCGAAAGGATGGTGGGACATACCTGTTTTGATTTACGAATATCAAGCCGTTCCAGTTCCCGATCGGTGTGGTCACTGGCAAGACCGGTAAAAATGCTGTTTTCATCCATAAGCAGGAAGAACTCAACCTCACCGGAAGTTTCGCGGCCTTCGACCTGAATCGCATCCTTTTGAGTCAATCCCCAGGCCGGTTTGGGGTATTGGGTCGGCACCGAAGGTGGGGGATCAACGCCTTCTTTGGCCAGCTCTTCAATATGCTTGCGAACAGCTTCTTGATCGCGTCCGGTATAACCACAGAGAACGGCTCCGTTTACCTCATAATCGATCTCTCTTTTACCAGTTTTTTCTTCTACTATAAATTGGAAAATCATTGCTATCACCGCCCCTTTTTATCTTGCTTTTCTTTGTCCCACCGGCGCAGCTCTCTTCGGAGGATTTTGCCGGAGGATGTTTTTGGAAGCTCTTTCAGAAACTCGATTTCGCGCGGATATTTATAGGGTGCAATGGTGGCTTTGACATGATCCTGAAGCGCCTTGGCCAATTCCGGTGTGGGATTATAGCCCTCATGCAGGACAACCCAGGCTTTGACTTTTTGGCCCATTTCCGGGTCTTGGACACCGGCCACGCCGGACTCCAGCACGGCTTCGTGTTCCTGCAGCGCCGTTTCAACATCAGCCGGCGAGATGCGGTATCCATGACAGGTCATGATGTCGTCGGATCTGGCCCCGTACCAGAAATAACCGTCTTTATCCACATGGGCCAGGTCCTTGGTATCATACCAGTTATTGGGAAGGGAAACCTCTTTCATTTGCTTGGGCATCTTAAAGTACTCCGTAAAAAGGCCCGGATGATCATTTCGAATGGCAAGATGGCCCATTTCACCGGGCGGAAGGCGTTCACCCTTGTCATTTACAATCGCGACTTCAATTCCCGGGAGGGGTTTTCCCATAGATCCGATTTTCACCGGTAACTGGGTCTGGGTCGTACAGAATTCGTGAGCTTCAGTTTGGCCCATGCTGTCAATTATTTTAACGCCGAATCGTCTCATCCATTCCCGCCAGGTCTCGGCCAGCAGGGGTTCACCGGAACTGAGACAGTATTTTAAGGAAGCGGTATCAAATTTTTTCTCGGCATCTTTGACCGCCAGCATCATTCGATAAATGGTCGGAGTGCCTGCGAATATGGTGATTTTGAAATCCTGGATGTATTCATACGCCCGTTCGGAATCAAAGCGTTCATCCGCATAAATGGCGGTGGCAACCCCCCATCTGAAGGCAAATAAAAAATTATGCCCCAGGGCGTACATCCAGGTCAGGGCGGTCGGGCCGCCGCAGATATCACCTTTTTCCAGCCCCATGGTAAATTTGCCGATAGGATCTCCGGCGCCAATGATAAACCGATGGCCGTGGACGACCCCTTTGGGCGCACCGGTAGTTCCAGAGGTGTAAAGGAAATATGCGGGATCATCTTTATGGGTTTCCACAAAGGGCAGGGATGCGGCGTCCTCTTTTAGAAGGTCTGCATAAGAGATCTGATCGCCTTGTGTATCGCCGATGACAATGACGTGTTTGAGAGTTTCGCACCTGGGTCGTATGTTCTCTATGGCTTCTATATAGCTGCTGGTCGTGATAACAGCCGCGGCCTCGCTATTGTTGATAATATGCTCCAGTTCATATTCTCGCAGCATCGTGCTGGTCGGAATGGGGACCGCCCCGATTTTCTGTCCGCCCAGGAAAGAAACCATGTATTCCGGCTGGTTAGGGGTTCGGATGAGATAGGTATCCCCTTTCGATATACCCAACCGGTACAGGGCACTGGCAAAACGATCGGTCATATCTTTTAGATCCTGATAGGTGATTTGCTGATCCTTGTAGTAGATCGCAACTTCCTGACCACGGCCATGCTGCGTCCAATAGTCAATGATGAGCCTGGCCATATTCAATTTTTCAGGAATCTCCAAACGAAAAAATCCTTTAGAATCCATCCGTTGAAAGGTTTCATCCATTTGATCTGATTTCATTTGATTTCCCCTTAATTCTTTTCCTGGGTTTCAATTTTATCAGCGATTGTCTTCTCGGTGTTTTCAAGATGACGAATCAAGGCGTTAAAGGCCTTGATAGGATTTCTTTCTTTAAGCCCGTCAAAAATAGCGCGATGTTCCTCAATTACCTGTTTCATCCGGGAGTAATCTTCAATGGCTCTGATGCCCATGAGATGCATCTGGTCTCTCAGATTGTCGAGAATCGATTCGATTTGCTGGTTTCCAATCCTGGATGCCAGATAAAGATGAAATTGTTTGTCGTATTCGATGAAGCCAAACCGTTCAGTCTTACTTAGCATCTTTTCCTGATTACTGATGTTTCTATCAATTTTCTTAATATCCGCTTCGGTTAGCCGATCGGCAATTTTTTTTATGACATACCCCTCAATAATTCGACGAATTTCGAAAACTTCCCGAACTTGCTGGGTCGTAAGCTTGCAGATCTCAACGCCTTTTCCAGGAACAAAGGCGACCATGCCCTCACGGCTCAGTTCTAACAGGGCTTCTCTTACCGGTGTGCGGGAAACCCCCAGTGCTTCGGCCAGTCTCTTCTCGTTCTGCAGTTCGCCCGGCTCAAGGGCGCCGGTGATGATCAGTTCCTTGAGCTTATCAAAGGCCTGTTCTTTTAAAGACTTGGCACGAGAGATAGGTATGATTTGCTCCATGTTCGAACCTTTTTTTAAATAATTTATTAAAAAACAATTAGTTATATGGTTGTTGGTTTAAATGAGCATGTGATATATCGAATATTGCATACCGATATGGCAGGGCGATGTCAAGCGGAAATTTTTAAAATATCCACACATGCTTGAAGCGCATAATGGTCAGCCAGGTTCTTTAAGCCGGGTTTTCGAGGGGCTGTCAAAATATTTGACTTGAAATATTGTATGTAGTATGCAACATGCAACATCATCTGACATCAAATCACCTGAGGGTGGCCTCACCCCAATCCAGCCGGTACCTGCGATGGAAAACCTGAGCAAATTAGAACCACCGGGCACATTACAGAACCTGGCCTACCAGAGAATCAAAACCCTTTTGGTTAACGGCCAACTGGAATTCGATGAAGTCTATTCCGCCAATCAGTTTGCCGACATGCTGGGTGTATCGCGCACACCGATTCGTGAGGCACTTTTGCAGCTCACCGCCGAAGGGTTTTTCATTTCCCTTAGAGGAAGAGGCTTTAAAATTAAAGAATTTTCTGAAAAAGAAATCAGAGACTTTTTTGAAACCCGCAAAATGATCGAATCTTATGTGATCGAACAATTGGTGGAAGCTGTCTCTGAAGAAGATCTAAAACCGCTTGAGGACAGTTTGGAAAGGATGCTCAACGGTCACGATCGGGAAGAAGTATACCCTTTTCTGGATGCCGACAAAGCCTTTCATATGAATCTGATCCATCGCTATAAAAATAATTTGCTTGAATCCATCATGGAAAACATTCGTGATTTTATTTCCATTCTGGGCCAGAAAGCCTTAAGGAGCCCTGGAAGGTTTCAGGAAGTTATCCGGGAGCACCAACGCATTGTCGCGGCATTGCGGCAAAAAGACAAAAACAAAGCCGTACAGGCCATCAATGATCACTTAGATGCAACCGAGAGGTCTTTAATCGAAAATTTACGCCATAATCGGGGTAATGACGCTGTGGCCCGCAATACCCCTTAGAACAAATAGAGGTGAAACGATGAGAGTGACCAGTATCCAGCTTGGATTGCAAGACCGTCCCAAAGAGAACAATGTTGAACATGCCCTCGGCTTGATTGACCAGGCGCCCGATAGTGAGCTTTTCCTGTTGCCCGAAATCTGGCCCTGCGGTTTTTTTTGTTTTGATCGCTACAAAAGCGACAGTGAATCCATTGATGGCGCAACCGTCAATGCATTCCGGGAAAAGGCCCGGGAGAAAAACTGCCATATTCTCATGGGAAGTATGGTCGAAAACGATGGCGACGATTATTACAATACCAGCATTTTTTTAAATCCCAACGGTGAAATTGCCGCCTGCTACCGTAAAATTCACCTTTTTGGCTATCAATCCGACGAGACCAAAATCCTGACTCCCGGAAAAGAGGTTGTCGTGACCGAAACCCCCTGGGGCGCCAGCGGTTTTTCAACCTGTTATGATTTGCGTTTCCCGGAACTCTTTCGCCGTATGGTGGATAACGGTGCCCGATTTTTTCTGGTGGCTTCTGCCTGGCCGCAGGTGCGTCTGGAAGCCTGGCGACTGTTTAACCGGGCGAGGGCGCATGAAAACCTCGCCTTTCTTATCTCGTGCAATTGCGCGGGCGCCAACGCCGGCAAACCATATGCCGGACACAGCATGATCGTTGATCCGCTCGGCCAGGTCATCGCTGAAGGGGGGGAAGAAGAACAGCTGGTGACCGCTGAGATCGATCCGGGTCTTGTTGATACGGTGCGTCAGGATTTCAGTGCCTTGGACGATCGCGTTTTGAAATGATGGCCAATCCGTAATAATATTGAAAGGAAAAATCATGCTCAAAGAACATCTGGAATTTTTTACCTTGGACCTATCGGTTGGCTGGGAGATCCCACCGGGTTACCCCGAAGGGATCGAACAGAAGATTCTGGCCGGATCACTGGATGAGGAAAACAAAAAAGGATCCCGCACCCGCCTGCTGCGTTTTCAACCCGGCGCCTTTACCACCGAACCATTTGAACACGATCACTGGGAAGAAGTTTTTCTGGTATCCGGTTCGCTGACCGTCGGGGAAGAAACATTTGAGCCCTATACGTATGCCTGCAGGCCGCCCCATACGCCGCACGGCCCTTTCAGCAGTGAGGACGGGTGCCTGCTTGTTGAAACCCATTTTTATGAAGCAAGGGGACAAATTATTTAATCTGGCAAAATCTGCGGTCTCATGGGTTCCAATGGTGCAGATAAAACCATGGTCTTCAATTTAATCACCGGTCTTTAGCCCTTTGACGGTGCCTTTACGCATACTCAAAAAACGCGGCTGCCTTCAGTGATGGGAAAGTGGGCTATAGACGCTACCAATCCAGGACCCTATCGTGAGGAAAAACGCTAAAATTATGGCGCGCGTGGCCGACCGGTTGGGGAGAGGTTGATTTAAAGGGTTATTTAGACTAACCGAACTGTTCTCTTAAAATGCGGTGCAGTATTTTACCGGTGCCGGTGCGGGGCATATCATTCTCACCGATAAATATCACCTGCTTAGGGCATTTGTAACCCGCCATTTTACCTTTGCAGTTCTGGATGACATCCTGTTCGTTTAAATTGCTGTCATCGAAACCCGATTTACGGATGATAACTGCCGCAACTCTTTCACCCCATTTCTCGTCGGGCAGTCCCACCACCGCACAATCGAATACGCCTTCAATGTTACCGACGACTTCTTCTACTTCGCTGGGATAGACATTTTCTCCACCGGTGATGATCATGTTTTTTTTGCGATCTACCAGATAATAGAAGCCGTCTTCGTCCCGCCGGGCCATATCACCGGCTGAAAAAAAGCCCGCTTTAAACGATTCGGCGGTTTGCTCGGGCAGTTTGTAGTACTCGTCAAACAGCATGGGCCCCCGTGAGTATAATTCGCCGATTTCGCCAGCGGGCACCTCATTTCCGTCGATATCAAGGATTTTTATGAAATCAGTGCCGATGCATTCAAATCCAATGGAACCCAGTTTGCTCATTTGATATTCGGGTTTCAGGATGGTGACCATACCGCCTTCAGTAGAACCGTAAGCTTCATAAAGCTTCACTCCCGGAAAAAATTCCATCACCGCCTGCTTCATGCTTTTTCTGCCGGGAGCAGACGAGCACAGCAGTTTGCGAATAGAGCTGACATTGCGCTTTTTGGCTTCATCGGGCGCATTGAGAATTAAATTATAGTGGGTGGGTATCAGAGAAACAAAACTGATTTTATGGCGTTCGATGATTTCCAGGATTTCTTCGGGCTTAAAATTCAGGGCCGGGTGGATGTAAGCTGATCCGCCGATATACAGGAACGTGAAGGTAAAAAAGATGGAGTTGATATGACACAGGGGCATGACATTTAAGCACACATCATGTTCGTTGAAATCGAAGTCCACGGCGTTGTGAAGATAATAGGCAATGTGGGATTCATGGGAACGGATGACGCCTTTAGGCCTTCCGGTGGTCCCCGAGGTATAGATCAGTATCCAGGTGTCGCGGGGAACAACTTCAATTTGGGGTTCGGTGTCCGCTGAAGCATCGATGAATTCTTCATAGGGCCGATATCCATCCTGCGGTTTTCCGACAATAACATAATTTTGGGCCGCAATATTCTTCAGTTCGGAACGGATCGGATCAACGGTGTCGGCAAACTGATCATGGACGACCATGGCCCTGGCGTCTGAATTGTTAACAATGTATTCCACCTCTGAAGATACCAGGCGAAAATTAATCGGCACGATAACGATTCCGGTTTTGGCTGTGGCCAGGAACAATTCGCAGATTTCAATGCAGTTTTCGAGCAATACCGCTA
Source organism: Desulfobacterales bacterium (assembly GCA_050122435.1). GTDB lineage: Bacteria > Desulfobacterota > Desulfobacteria > Desulfobacterales > JAHEIW01 > JAHEIW01. Next base: position 330 of record JASFIX010000028.1, on the reverse strand, counting down.
TCTTATCACCCTTTTTTAGCCCCAGAGCGGTAAGACTGTTGGACAGCTTGTTGATGCGGCTATTCATTTGTGGATAGGTAAATGCCCGATTCGCATCTTTTAAAGCCAGGGTATCTGGAAACTTTTTTGCATTAATTTTTTGAATCTGACCCAGGTTCAGCCAAAACCCCATACCGCTACCTCCACATTAGAAATAAAAAAGGGTTAAGCCCGTTACCCTTTAGCCGTTAGCCCGTTAAAAAAAATAGGCATTATTGCTTTTTTAGCGGGCTCAATCCGCCTTCGGCGGGTAAACCGGACAACCAAATTATCTATTTTTAAAATTTAAAA
>JASFIX010000027.1:0-15383 GCA_050122435.1 Desulfobacterales bacterium | reverse complement strand
GCCCATAGCCGGTGCGAGCACCCCTGCTAAGGCTGGTATAAGACTGGCTGCCTGCGGTTCTGCCGTGGTAACCTCTCAAAAGGGCGACCACTTCAAAGCGGCCGGTATATTTTTTTGCGAGCCGCAGTGCAGCCTCGACAGACTCGGACCCCGTGGACAGAAAAAAAGATTTCGCAAGTGGATCCGGAACAATTTCAGAAAGCTTTTTTGCCAGAAGCACCCGTGGCACATTCAAAACCCTTATGCTATTTTGCATCAGCAACTCGATCTGCTCCCTTATTCGCTTAAGAACCGTTGGGTGACTGTGCCCGGCGACCATTGCCATTTGGCCTGATTCGAAGTCCAAATACTTCTTCCCCTCGACGTCCCAGACTTCAACGCCTTTTCCTTTTTCCAGCACGATAGATCGGGTTTTCCGAACCTGAGCTCGATATTTTCGATCCAAGTCAACCCAATAATCATTTTTCCTGGTGAGCTCTTCTCGATTTAAGCTATCTTCCTGCATATTAATTCCTCCGCACATTCAGAATCTTCATCGTTAGTGTCTGAACGCAAAGCCACATTTATTCTTAATGCAATGCAGCTACAGATGATGCTTTTAAAAAAAGATCGTCATTCTACTCTCGAATTTTAATAACATTCAGGAATCAGAACTTCAATACCCCTTCATTGACCGGGTTGTCATTGGTCAATACAGTGATTAAGATTACTTTCATGTAATATAAGGTAATGGTTATTTAGTTTCAGGGAGGCAATGATATGGCCCAAATTACCCGTTTGGAACCAGAAAAGAAAAAGGGTCTGGTTGTTGTGATTACCGGTCACGGAAAGGGAAAAACCACAACCGCGCTCGGTATTGCAGTCAGGGCCTGTGGGCACAACATCCCGACTTGCATCATTCAGTTCATGAAGGGGGACATATACGCGGGAGAATGGGATGGAATTAAGAAGATGAATTGTCCGGTGGAGCTGACCTCAACCGGGAAGGGTTTTTGTGGTATCCAAGGAAATCCCTATCCTTACAAAGAACACAGGCAGAACGCCCAGGACGCTGTCGAGCTGGCTTTTCAAAAGATGCAATCCGGAAAGTTCGACATCCTTATTCTGGATGAGATCAATAATGCGTTGCACCTCAAACTTGTAGATCTTAGCCAGGTTCTTGAAATCATCCACAAAAAGCCCCCTGAGATGCATCTTGTGCTCACTGGTAGGGACGCGCATCCTGAGGTAATTAAATTGGCGGATACGGCAAGTGAGATTCTTGAAGTCAAGCATGCTTACCAGCAGGATATTGAACCTCAACCCGGCATCGACTACTGATCAGGATTAAAGAATTTTCGCTCCTTCTTCACTTGGATCAGAAAAGACCGCTGGCGCTATCTAAATATGATATATCTGGACAATTTCTTTGTTTAGATTTTGTGACGAAATGTTAAAAAAATGGCTGATCGATGGATTGTGGCCATGAACATATCATCACACGAATTTGCACCTTGCGTAAGAATACCATAGAACAATTCCCCTCGAAAAAGTACAAATGGCCCCGGCATTGCGCCTGGGTTTTCTTCTTGCCCAATTCGTATATCTGCTATATTGATGAATGTGTATATTCTGAATGTATCATTAGTTTTCTGACTAAAAGGTATCTCAGTCCTCCCATCTTTGTGTTACGATAAAAAGCTTGTTTTCCCTCATAAATTAATACTTGATAAAAGAACTTAAAAATTAATATTTAACTTATTTTGATTTGATATATTTGGAGGTGAAAAATATGTCATTCCACAGGATAGGATTCAACAAAATCTTCGGCGTCTTTCCGACCTTAGAGCGAGATGAAAGACTGGATCTCGTCCAGCAGCTCGAGCAAAATGCACTGGCAAACATAGACTTCATCATGATGATGGTGTTATCCACTTCTTTTGCATCATTAGGATTACTAGCGGACTCAACCGCTGTCGTTATTGGCGCTATGCTCGTGGCACCGCTTATGGGACCGCTAGTTGCCGCAGGTCATGCGCTTGTTCAGGGCAATTTGAGCATGTTTAGAAAGAGTCTGGGAGTAACCCTTATCGGCCTCGGGATAGGGTTTGCAGCTTCATTGATTTTTGGAGTGCTCAATCCCGGGTTCGAACCAACGCTCGAAATCGAAGCCCGTGGTAAGGCTGATTTGCTGGACCTCGGTATAGCGTTTTTTTCCGGCATGACAGCGGCTTATGCTTCTGGAAGATCCAATGTGATGACAACCCTGGCAGGTGTGGCCATCGCAGCAGCACTGGTTCCTCCGCTAGCAGTTGTGGGAATTGCGCTAACGCACGGAAGTCCCTCAATTTCCATTAATGCCGCTATCTTGCTCATCACGAACCTTGTCGCTATCATCCTCGGCGCTGCAATCGTGTTCCGAATGTTAAAAGTGCATATTTCCCTTCATGGTTCGGGTATCCCGACCTGGGTGCGCAGAGCCTCAATGTTGTTGTTTCTATTGTTAGCCTTTTTAATTGCGCCGCTGGTGATGCATCTGATCGAAGGAAGGCGTACCGGTCAGAATCGGCCATTGGAATATCCGGTAGCGCCACCCGTGCGGCAGGCCGTACAGCAATACATCAGCTATTGGCCGGCGGTGGAACTCATTGGCATGGGCCGAAACAGCGTGGAGCCTGAAGCCGGCATTACCATCATCTTAATGAGCAGGGAGCATCTACCCCCTGGGTTTGAAGAGAGTCTGATAAGGGTCGTGCATAAAGCTCGCGGCGACGAACCGGTGGTGCGTGTCTTTCCGCTACTTGCAGCGCATCAGCGCATACCTGAAGATCAGGGTAGCAGCAATTAGCTTCGATTTATACCACATTTCGGCAGGGTGAATCCGGACCTGTGGATCAACCTTTTTTTGTTCCAACGCCGCATTTTTCGGGCACCCGGCGTGATACCAGATTTAAAAATGCGATAGGTTGCAGATCCTGTTATTTTATAGGCTCAGGTGTGTTCGGGATTTGACGCTGAGATGGGCTCAGCCAGATCTGATCAATGCGGTGAGGCGTTTGACGCGGTTGAATGCGGATCGTGTGCTCTCCGGTATGCTTCAATACAACGGCAACGGGATCATCTGTATCGCCTGCCCAGCCATAGATCCCTGCGGGGTGAACATCCAGCCAATTCCCCCCCCGGACGCTTCGGGTGCCGGTTCCGATCTGATCATCCACCTGCAACCAGACTGAATCTGTGTAGCCGCTGTCGATATCGGTTTTACCTCTTAACCAGACAAAGTATCGACCCGCCGGTGCCGAAAAGCGCATCTCAATATAAACCTCTGGTTGTGATTCCGCCCGCTGACTCGCTCCTGAGTAAAACTCGATTGCCCGGCCGCTTGAAGCCTCCTCGTCGTTGACCACCCGAACACCGGTCGGCGAGGAATCGGTTATCGATTCCGCGTTCAGAAGGACATCCTGTTCGGAATTATATATCAATGGCATTGGAGAGCGGCTTTGGTCGGCTCGGGCGGCCGCAAAAACAATTAATCCAATATACAGCACCGGCAGAATAACCAAAGCGCTCTTTTTGCGAAAGATATTGAAAGATAGATGGGTTGTCTTCATTCCGAATAAAAAGCGGAATAGCTCAAATTTCCGAATAAGGAGAGTGTAAAGTGTTATGATGATGATAAACGAGCTGGTAAAAACAATCGCCCATTTTAGGAAATCATGAATCTGCCAGGTCATTATGAAGTAACCGTTACACAGCAAGACCGTCTGGTGCAGAATAAAAAATGGCAGAACGCCTTCATTGGTATATCGCAGTATCGGACGATCAAAGGCCAGATACCGCATACCAAATCCGAGGATGGCAAATAACCAGCACCAGGCACTGAAAAAAGAGAGCAGGGCATATATCCAGTCGCTGATCCAGGTTGGGAAAACCACAAGCGACGAGCCAAACAACAGGTAGAGGTAGGCTAACATTAAAATCGCACCCAGCAAAAGCGAGATCCAGCGCTGATTTTTTATATTGCGTTGAAGGCGGTCACTGGACACAATCAAAAAACCGGCGATCAGAAACCAGATATAATACAGAAACCCCCAGCCTCCGGAGCCGACATCCAAAACAGCCTGCGGAATAAGCGCTTTCATGATCAAAAAAGGCAGCGCAAACCATAGATAGATCAGTCCCGGTATAGCAAACAGCGTCGTGATCCGATTCAGAATTTCCCGCCCGCCTGCTTTTAACCAGACAAACAAGCGGTAGCAGATCAGACTGTAAATAAATAAGAATAACAGATACCAGAGGTGCATCCCGTGAAATGCAAAATTCCCCGGCATGCCGGTCGCCAGATAAACGCCGTTGAAATACTGGGGTAAAAATGAAAAGAATGATCCTGAGAATTGACCGTGGCTCAATCGTTCCAGATATATTTGCAATGCACCATGCGTAACCGTGGCGAACAAGACCGGGATCATCAGCCTTAAAAACTTATCAATATAGAATCTCCACCAACCGCCGGATTTCCCGATGGCATAAAACAGGCTCGCGCCGGAGATGATGAAAAAAAGTGGCATCATCCATCGGGTGGCAAATATATTCCAGATTTCCACCCAGACGTAAGTATCGACATTCTTAACATTCCAATCGCCCAGATTAAAGAAGCGAGTGCTGTGATAAAGAAAAACAACCAATATGGCCAATACGCGAAGCCAGTCAAGCTCATACCTTCTATTAGAAGTAACTGTACTCATAAATTAGAGGGACGCCCTTCTGTTTTTAAGTTTCAATTGATTCAATAATGAATACCCCTCTTTTTCAACAATTTGCTCACCGCGATGAACCGACATGCTGATAGATGATTGAGAAATGCGGGTTCGGCGGGACAACTCCGCCAAGGTGATGCCCAACTCTTTGTTTGCCCAAAAGCACAAAAGACTTCGCGCACGCACTCTGCTTCGCTTTTTTCCAGGACTAAAAATCTTCGAAGTCTTGACGCCGGTTATTCCGGCAACAATTTGCGCCAGAGCATCCAAATCCAGACCCGCTGCTTGAAGTGCATATTTTCGCTCCATTTGTTCATTAGCATTTGCCAGCACGCTCTCGACAAAATTGCTGTCTCCTAAAATGCGTTCATCACTTTTGTAAAAAATTTTGGCTTCCCTAAGCGCCTTTATGTTCAGCCAGCCGCCAGCACTGCGCAGCAAACCGCCACCGGTTAGGTCTTGTCTGCGGCCCAGCTGGATTCCCTTTTCTACAAAAGATCGGTATCGACCTCTTGCCAGGTGGCGGTTTGTTGCAAACATAGCCAGCACTCCATCCACCTCCTGCCATGGACGTTTGGCCCTGCCCATCAAAGCACTGTGACCACAGAACGCATATCTGTCTAACTGCTTCAGGTTGTCAACAATATTAGCGCGCAAAGGGTTGAGATGAATATATCGAAGCAGTTCCTTGAGATAGACTTCTTCTTGACACAGAATCGACTTGTAGCGGTTTTGAAAGAGATGGCCGTGGCGCCGGTGTCTTCGGTTGAAACTGACGGCATAACCGGTCAGCAAACGTCTCATTACCGTGGCAATTGGAGAAAGGCCTGTTTTGAAAAGCAGATGACAATGATTGGGAAGCAACGCCCAAGCATAACAACGGGTACCGCTCTCATCTACGATCGCACCCAGTCTTTCCAGAAAGTTGTTACGATCGTGGTCGTCCCAAAAAATATCGCGTTTTTCGATTCCTCTGGCAATCACATGGTGTAAGGCACCGGGAGCATCAATACGGGCTTTTCTTGGCATGAGTTGCTTATATCATAGGTCAATTAAAAAATAAAGTTTAAAACAGAAGGGCGTCCCTCTTTTTCTCATTGGTGGTGCTTTTTCACATTACCAGATCGCCTGTCATGTCCACTATTTATTTATATGGTGCACTTTGAATTTGAATTCACCCAAAGGCGCGTGAAAGGCTTTTTGGAGGTTGCTGCTACTTTTCCAACTCCGCGATCCGATCCGCCTGGTTTGCCACCCGCATCATCCACTGGCTGTCTTCTTTGAGGTGGATTTCCGCTAGCTGATTGAATTCTTTGGCCTGGGCCGCGGAGCCTTTTATCAGCCAGGCCTCAGAAAGATAATAGTAATTCTGGCCGTTGGTCGGATGGAGGCTGACCGCCTGTTCCAGCACCCGAATGGCTTTATCCGGTTTACGCTCTTCCAGCAGACGGCGGCCCTGATCGGTCAATTGCAGCGAGGCCACCACTCGCGGGTTTTCTTCGGCGGTCTCCTCTAAGCTGGCAGGTTCTTCCGCTTCAACGGGCGTTTCCTTGAAAGTCGGCTTCGGGCAGGCTGCCAGGCACACGGCCGCTAGAGTGAATAAAATAATTTGTATGAATTTAATCCCCATCGATGACCCGCCTTCGCTGGAGCTTCCGTCTTCGCTAAAACTTCCGGCGTCGCTCTGTTGAGCTATGCCGGACAGGTCGCGGAACAAGACGGCGCGGTATTTTGTCGTACCATTTTTCAGTCTTCGAATTTAATATTGCGAAACTTTATGTAACTTCAATCAGAATTAATCAAGTCCTTTACGCCTTTTATGATTTTTCCGGTGAAACCGCCTTTGTCATGCAACGGGCAATCCTCGTCCGGTGTGCGGCCGGTCAGAAAATATACTTCCGCTGGCTCCGGACAGCCTGCAACTGCCGGTCGCCCGGTGACCGCGCAAACCCGGATTTTTTCAACGCCGTTGGGCATTTTAAAATCGGTTTCAGATCGGTATTGGGGGATGGCCATCATGAGGTCGGCCCAGATCGGCAGAGCGGCCCCTGCTCCGGTGGCCTCGGTCGAATCCCCATTGTCAAAACCCACCCAGACCAGGGCCAGGATATCCGGCGTATAGCCCACAAACCAGGCATCTCTAAAATTGTTGGTCGTCCCAGTCTTGCCGGCAACAGGCCAGGAAACACCCCGCCATTGCAACGATTGCGCCGTGCCTTCTTTGACCACGCTTTGCAGCATGCTGTTCATGACAAATGCTTCGGCCGGTGTAATCAAGCGTTCGATATTGAGGTGCTGTTGCTCGAGGATTTTGTCATGTTCGTCCACAACTCCCTTTAAAGACAGCGGAAACGGCTGCACCCCCTCGGCCGCAAACACACAATAGGCCCGGGTGAGTTCAATAGGGACAACCTCAAAAGCGCCCAGCGCCAGTGAGGGATACGGTTTAATCGGGGTTGAAAATTGAAAGCGCCTGGACGTATCCACGATACGTTCCAGGCCGGTTTGCATGGCCAGGTCGACGGTGGCCAGATTATACGACTTTTTAAGGGCGTCTTTCAGGCTAACGGTATACTCGGTCACCGGTTCAAAATTCTGAGGCTCCCAGAGTTTCCCGTTTACGGTATACGATTTGGGATCATTTGACAGCAGCGAGGTGGGGGTAAATTGAGACAGGCTGCTCAGATAAACGATGGGCTTGAATGCACTGCCAGGCTGTCGCCGGGCCTGGGTGATGCGGTTAAACTGGCTGACGCTGTAATTGCGTCCGCCCACCAGGGCCAGGATGTGGCCGGTTTTGGGCTGCATGACGATAATGGCCCCCTGGAGTTTTTCTTCGGGCGCTTCGCGCTGCAGCGCCGCATTCGAATTTTCCAGACGGGTCAACCCTTTTGCAAGGGCCTTTTCGGCGGCCATTTGGACCTGGGTGTCCAGGGTGGTGTAAATGGAAAGCCCCAGGCTTGACAGATCTTCCGGGCGATACAAGGTATTGAGCTGTTCGGTCAGGTAATCGATGAAATAGGGAGCTTTGGTATCGGACGCGATGAATCCGACGGCTTTGATCGGTTGTTTCAGAGCGGTCTGAAGCGCTGATTCCGTAATCCATTCCCAGCGGTGCATGGCCTGCAAAACCGCATCCCGGCGGCTGCGGCAGCGCGTTATATCCCGGTAAGGTGAATAATGATTGGGTGCTTTAATCAAACCGGCAATGACGGCCGCTTCGGAAAGCGTCAGGTGCTTCACCGGTTTTCCGAAATAAAAATAGGACGCTTCCCCGAACCCGTTGATGGCCACCGAACCCTTTTGCCCCAGATAGATTTCATTCAGATAGATCTCTAAAATGTCACGCTTGTCGTATTTTAATTCAATGATTACCGATAGAATAACTTCTTTAAACTTGCGGGTAATTGTGCGCGCCGGTGTTAGAAAGTAATTTTTGGCCAGCTGCTGGGTTAAAGTCGAGCCGCCCTGCCGGATGGAACCGTGACGCAGATTGGTGACCAGGGCTCTGAGAATACCCCGGAAATCGACGCCATAATGTTGAAAAAACCGGTGGTCCTCGGCTGCCAGAACGGCCCGGATCAGGTGCTCGGGAACCTGCTCGATCGAAATCAATTGCCGGCGTTCGCGTTCCTGGCCGAAAAACTGCATGATTTCTTCAGGTTCCAATTCCAGGATCGGTATCGTTTGACCGTTGTCCATTCGACTGATCGTGCCGATTTTGTTTTCATTGAAGCCAATTTGAATCAAAAACCCTTCACGCCGGCTCCAAAGGGTTTTTAGATCGTTTAAAAAAATATCCATCGCATCCGGTCTGATTCGGATTTCACCTTTTTGGGAAGGCAAATGGTGCACCCGGTGGTAGCCCAGATTAACAAGCTTCTCGTTGAACAGGGATGGGTTTAAGCGTTGCCCCGGGTATAGGAGCGTTGTATCCGAATAAACCGTTGAAGGTATACTCCAGCGTCGGGCCGAGAAACGTTTTTCAACCTGAACTGAAAGATACCAGCCGTAGATCGCTAAAAATACTCCGCCCAAAATAAAACCGAAGAGGGTGAATTTTATTAATTTTTTCAGCATATAATGAAGTGTAACCCATTTATCGGATTATTCAATAGCGATAAGGTGGGAAAAACAGTCTATACATTTCCCACCATCAGAGCCCCATAACGAATAACCACCAACAAATAACGCCGAATTGAGATCTTCGCTCTCAATTTGGCCTTTGCCAGCCGCGCAGCCCCCATACTAATGCTAACAGCGCCAAACCGCTGATGGCTGCTGAAACCAGCGCTGTCGCGTATATGCCGCCCGTCAGCCATATGGGGCCGCCGATCAATGCTCCCACGACCCGACCGACGCCGCCCGCTGCCAGATAGCTGGCCATCATCGTTGCCCGCGATGCGGGTACCAACTCGGTAAACAGGGATAGGCCGGTTACAATGGTAAATTCGAATGTCAAAAAAAGAAAAAAGAGCCCGGTCAAAGCCATTCCCAGAGTCTGGCCCAGATACGGCAGGATGCCATAGCAGATAAGACAGGCAGCCAGGCCACCGATCAACGATCGCTTCAAACCCAGTCGATCGGCCAGTGCGGCCGTGAACGATTCACCGGCTAATTCGGCGATACCGATCACCGCGGTTCCCAGACCCAGCGCCACAATGCTCAAGCCAAATTGTTTTTCCAGCCAGGCGCCATATACGACGAATAGGTTATCGTTGGCCACACTGACCAGGAAGGAATAAGAAAGTGCCCCCAGCGCTGCGCGCTCCCGCAGCAACTGCCGCCATGCCCCCCTGAATACGGGTAAAGACGGCCCGTCCGCTTTCTGGTGTGCAGTTTTTTCGATCAGGATGCTTAATGCCAGGATGCCCAAAATGCCCAGGCCGCCCATTACAAAGAACGGCGCTCGCCATCCCAGTCGGTCTATGAGAACAGCGACAAGCGGGATCCCCAGCAAGGTGCTGCCGGCCCAACTAAATTCAAGAAAACCGATTACGAGGCCTCTGCGATGAAATGGTACCCGCTCACTCACATAGGCTTGCAGGGCCGGATCAAAGATGCTTTTACCTAAACCGGCCAAAAATAGCGCGATCAGGATCACCCCGTAAAAAGGAAAAAGGCCCCCGGCGAACATTCCGGCGACCAGCATGGTCATACCTGTGAGCATCATCAAACGATACCCCAGACGATCAGCAATCGGTCCGAAAAAAAGGCCCAATACCGCTGTGGCCTGATTCACGGCAATTAATGAGGTAATTGCGGTAAGGGGGACCCCCAGCCCCCGGCTCAATGCCGGGGCAAAGGGATAGACAAAGCGGCGCGCCGTATTGAGCACCAGGCGGCACAGGGTGGTCACCACGATACTCAGAGTTAACCGGGAAACAGAAGTTGAAGCTCTATCAGGAACGGATTCCTTTGGCATCGGTTGTTTCCTTTGTAACATTGCTGGGGGGCACAACCTAGATTAATCTGCTTTTTGCGTGATGGTTTCAAACTCGGGGGGCTCATGCAGGTGCTTTTTGACATAGCAAAGATCCATCGCTTTGATGATTGCCGGTATGTATTTTTCCGGAAAATCTGGCGGCAGCGTGAGCGTCATTCTGATTTTTTCCACCATATGGGTTTTTTTATTGGATTTAAAATCAAGCACCAGTCTTAAATCTTTTGTGTCGATTTTGCGTTTATCACAAAAATTCAAGGCGTAAATTCCAGCACAGGTGCCCAGTGAGGTAAAAAACAGATAAGTAGGCGTGGGGGCGGAACCCTCGCCACCATCTTTTTCAACCTGATCGGTTTTGATCGTAAAGCCTTTAAAAACCGCATCGACTCTTTTACCACCCGGGAAACTGATTTCCATTGCCATAATTGCATCTCCTTCCATGAGTTTTTTTAGATGTCAGCAGATACCATAAAAAATGGGTGCTTTCAATCATCCAATACCGGGATGTTATTTTTGGCGAAATTTTTTATAATATTCTGTAAATAACATTCCGAAATTTCTTTAATATACTTAAATAATTAATATTTTAACGATGCTGATTTTATGCCCCTGCATGGAATGATGGAATGTTAAAATCATGGAATAGTGGTGAAAAACGCATAACTTCAGTATTTGAGTCAAGGCTTTTGGTCCCAATATTCCATCCTTTGTTATCTTTTTCGCTATCCTTTACCAATTTTTTTGGAATAAAAAGCGGAATATTAGATATATTATTTAAGAAAAAACGGTTTTGAGCCGATAATCTCATTATAATCCGGTGGCATAAATAAAAATCACTTGATTTTGCACAACGCCCTTCCGGATAGATTCCAATACTTTCGATGCGCGAAAGGAGTGGCCCAAAATGGAAGCAAACGAGATACTCTGCCCGCAATGCGGCCTTGCCAATAATGAGCTTGCAGAGTCGTGTGTCCAATGCGGCATCATTTTCATTAAAAATCCTGGTATGAGCACCCAAACCATACAGGATGATCGAAAAATAAAAGCGATTGAAGAGGCTGAGACATTATTAAACGACACCCCAGCATCTTCTGAAATTGGCGCTTTTGAAAATGATATTATCAAGAAGCCTGATCCTTCTGAAGATACTCTTGAAATGCAGATTCCGAAAGAAGAAAAGACCGATATGAAACCCGGAGCTGAATTACCGCAAGAGCCGCAAGCGGAAACGGGCAAAAATCAGGATCATCAAGAAATTGAGATGGAGGCCAACGAGGCGGCTATGGAATCCGTAGACGGAACCGTAGATCCTGAAGCGCTTTTTTTATCGGAAGTCAATACAGACAAATCGACTGAAGCAGCCCCTATGGAGACTGCCCAAGACACGGCCGGTGTCCCCTCTGCGGTTGAACAAGCAGACGATCAGAGTGGTGAAACCCTTAATTCAAAGACCGATAAAGAAGACAGCCAGAATCGCAAGACTGAGGCGCTTCCGGTGAAGCCATCGCCGTGGGGCAACCCCCCGCGCGATTCCCAAAAGGAAGACAAACAGGAGGAAAAAGAGCCAGAGGAGGCCAAATCTGAGACGGACAAGCTCACCGAAACAGAAACACCAGTATCTGAAGTCGTCGAACCGGCAAACTCCGAAGACCATTCAATACCCGCAGATGCGGATGCGCCAGCAGAACAGGAAGTCCAAAGTGAAGAAAAGCCTGAATCAACAGGTGCCAAAGCGACTCCGGTTAAGGCCGAAGCAACGCCCAATGCAGATGCAACCATAGAAATGCCGATTGAATTGGTTGAGGAGCACACCGAGGCGGATCAGCAGGCGGAAAAAACGAAACAGGATACACTCAAGAAGCAGCAGGAAGCGCAGGCCAAGATTGAAGCTCAGGAAAAGGAAAAAGCTGCCCAGGCCGTGGCGATGAAAAAGAAAAAGCTGGCCCGGGCTCAGGCCGAAGCTTTAAAGAAGCAAAAAGCAGCTCAGGCTAAAGCTGAAGCGTTAAAGAAAAAGAAAGAAGCCCTGGCCAAAGCACGAGCTTCAAAAAAGCAGGAGGCAATCCAGGCGAGGGCAGATGCGTTGAAAAAGCAGAAAGAAGCCCAGGCCAAGGCCGAAGCGTCATCCCAGGATGTTCAGTGTGCCTGTACCGGGACCCAGGCGGCCGCTGCAGGCATGAACCACTATGAGCGGCTGCTGAGTCTGCTCAAAAGATACAAAGGCAAGGCCATCGGGATTAATTATGACAATTCTTCTGAGATAAGAGAAGCCGAACTGGTTGATGCCAATGAAGAATTCTTCAGTGTCAGGGTAAAAGACAAAAAGTTACAGTACAGTTACCCTCTTAAGACGATCCTAACGATAGTCGAAGGCCAGGAGGGCGTTGAAACGGGTGAGGGGGATAAAAAAGCCAAATTTGATGCCGTGATCAAGGTGTATCCGCTGGTATTATCTTAAAAGGCTACTAGCGGCGTTTTAAAATTAGCAAAGGCGTCTAAAGCTGAAAAAAATAGATGATTAGCTTTTCAGCATTAGGCGCCTTTTTATGGCTGTCGTTGAAATTCTATCCTCGCGCTTTTCTTGCCATATCGAAATCAATCCGGGATTGTTTGCTTGACACGTCCTATCCCCCACTTCTATAACTCATTTTAAAATCTTTTTAGATGGTTTCTAATGGAAGATAGGAAATAATTCTTTACAGGACGGTGTGGTGACATTGGTATAACCTCTTAAATCCCAGGATAACCCAATATGAAATATCCGAAAATTGATCCGCGTTTATTTGTTAAAAACCGGCAGCGTTTCAGCAAACAACTAAAACCCAATTCTGTTGCAGTTTTCAACTCAAACGATTTCATGCCGACCAGTGCTGACGGTACCCACCCGTTTGTTCAGCAAACGGACCTATTTTATCTGAGCGGTATCGATCAGGAAGAAACCGTGTTGGTGATTTGTCCGGATTCCCCAGAAAAGAAACACAAAGAAATCCTGTTTATCAAGCAAACCAACGAGCAGATTGCTACCTGGGAAGGGCAGAAACACTCGAAAGAGACAGCCCAGGATATTTCCGGAATCAAGACGATTCACTGGACCTCCGAGTTGGATGGAATATTGAGGCCGCTGATCATTCAATCTGAAAATATTTATTTAAACACCAATGAGCACCTGCGGGCCGCCGTAACCGTTGAAACCCGCGACCGGCGCTTCCTTGAATGGTGCCAAAACGCTTTTCCGCTGCATCATTATGAGCGTTTGGCGCCCATTATGCATGATTTGCGAGCCGTCAAATCCCCGGTGGAGATTGAACTGATCAAGACAGCCTGCTCGATAACCGGAAACACATTTCGGCGCCTGCTGGGTTTTATTCGACCCGGCGTATGGGAATATGAGATAGAGGCCGAGATTGTGCATGAGTTTATGCGCAATCGGTCCCGGGGCCCGGCCTTCGAAACCATCGTGGCCTCCGGAACCGACGCCTGCACCCTGCATTACGTTAAAAATGATAAACAATGCAAAAAGGGTGACCTGGTGCTTATTGATTTCGGTGCCGAATATGCCAACTACGCCGCTGACGTGACCCGGACCGTTCCGGTGAGCGGGAAGTTTTCAGAAAGACAGAAACAAGTCTACAATGCCGTCCTGAAGATTCAAAAGGCCGCCATTCAGATGCTCAAACCGGGCGATACCCTGGAAGCTTACCAGGAAGCGGTGGTTAAGTTAATGGAAGCCGAGCTGATTCGTCTGGGCGTGTTAAAAAAAGCGGACATCAAGAAGCAACCGGAAGATTCACCGCTTTATAAGAAGTTCTTTCCGCATGGGACTTCCCATCACCTGGGACTGGATGTGCATGATTACGGCGACAAGTATCGCAAATTTGAACCCGGCATGGTCTTTACCTGTGAGCCCGGTATATATATCCGGGACGAATCCATCGGGGTCCGAATTGAAAATAATATCCTCATCACCCAAAAAGGTCCCGTTGATTTAACGGAAACCATTCCCCGGGAAGCTGAAGAGATCGAAGATTTAATGAACCAGGGAAATTAGTGCGGTCATATTAACCCCTCACAGGGATTTAAGCAGAGTTCGTTGAAAACTTCTTTTAACCACAAAGATTACGAAGGCCAGTCAAAATCATTCTTTGGATATTATTCTTTGTGTTTTTCGGGTCCTTCGTGTTTAGATAGAAGTCCAATTTTTTCGCGACAGGTGATCTGCTCTGCGTAGGGGTTCGGGCAGGCGATAGCCGCGGCAGGATTTTAATACCACCCTGATACTGTCGTCTAAATCCATGAGGTGCCCGATTGAGACGAATACGGGCCTTACACCCGTGCGGGTACGTACGACCGCCCCGATGGTTTCATGTGCCTCCGTCAGGTATGAAGTGCTTCCACTGGAGCGTTGCGGTGGCTCATAAACGCCCACCAGTCTGGTTTTGGCGCAGCCGATGGTCGGTATATCCAGCAGAACGCCGATATGGCTGGCGATGCCGAAACGGCGGGGATGGGCGATCCCCTGGCCATCGATCATTAAAAGATCAGGCCGTGCTTTCAATTTGGACAGTGCTTCCAGAATCACCGGCCCTTCGCGAAACGAAAGCAAACCGGAAACATAAGGATATTGGACTGGTTTGACTGCCACCGCTTCCGCCAGAATCTTCAGGTCAGTCAGGTTCATCACAACAACAGCGGCACAGGCGGTGTCGTTGCGGTACCCGGTATCTACGCCGGCCACCGTATCGATATCCTCGTAATTTATACACGATTGTCGCACCACCCGTCGGGAAAGACTGGTTTGAAGGGTCGCTGCTTCCAGAGGTTTCAAATCCCAGGGGTGAATCGGTTTTTCAATCAATTTTTCCACGACTGCCATCATAAGCAAGTTGATAAAAATTTCAACCATAGTGTGCATTCTTTGCATGAGTCTTGGATGGGCTTCAAATGGGGTGCTTTATGCCGATAACAGGGAGGGAGCCATGATTGACATCCGGCAAACCCAAAAGCGGCTTCAGGACCATCTGCATGCGCTGACCGTGACCATCGGCGAACGCAGCGTTCGGATTCCAGAAAATCTAAAAAAAACAGCTGCATACCTTACCGGTTGTCTCGAGGAACTCGGCGTCACTGTCGATCGCCAAAGATATTCATACGCCGAACAGCCGCTTGATAATATCACTGCTGAAATATCATTCAGCGCTGACCCGAAG
>JASFIX010000026.1:0-15751 GCA_050122435.1 Desulfobacterales bacterium | reverse complement strand
TATGAATGATGCTCAAATCGCAGTCGTCGATTCAAACCGTTGCATTGGTTGCGGCGCCTGTGCCAATCTATGTCCTACCGAAGCCATCTCCATGCAGTTGCATCCGCAGGTGCCGTCGCCACCTGGGACCGCCCGCGATCTGCGCCAGGCGATCCTGAAAGGCATCCAAAATGCTGTGGTTGAATAAACATTCGCCTCAAGAGACATCTCCTCCAAATAGCTCAAGGTTAGGATTATGGTATGGATTATACAAAACAAAAAATTTAGAGATTCCGGCGATGAACCCATCATCACCATAATTTTTGCCTTACATTGATAAATCTTCTAATAATTGCCTTTGAGTAAGCATAAATGGCCGCTACATTGCGTCTGGGTTTTTTATTGCCAAATTAGGATATCTGCAATATTGGTAAAAATAAGATTGTCTAAATATATCAGCAGGTTGTATATTTTTACGAATCACCGCCATCACAGCCAATAATCTAGTCAAGCTTTCTTCTCTCAACCGACGATCCCATATTTGTTATATCTATTCTTTTATGTATAAATATACTTAATAAATGTACAAATATACTTGAAAAAAAGTACATTTATATGATATCTGCATCAAAAAATGCATTATTCACAAAATTAATTAAAACCAATTTCGATAAATACGAAGTGAGACATCTCGTTCAAGGAGCTATCGAAACTGTGATCATATAAGGGATACCAATGAAACACGTCATTACATCGGTTTTAATCGCGCTATTTTTTTCTTCCTTCGGATGCTCGGATGTCAGCCCGAATGCGGTTGACCTCGAAGTTGATTTCTCTTGGGAAGGCATGGTGCCCTGCGGTTGGGGAATTCCGGAAATCGGTATCAAAGGAGTGCCTGAAAATACGAAATACCTTGTAGTTAGCATGTACGACCATGCTTATTTCTATGATCATGGTGAAGTGCGTGTTGCTTATAAGGGCACGAATATTATCGCCGAGGACTCTTTGAAAGAAATCTACTGTCCATGCCCTCCAGACGCGCCGGGTCGATACAAAATTACCGTCAAGGCTATTGATGACAATGAAATTGTTATCGGTGTTGGAAGTAAAGAAAGATACTTTCCTGAAGAAAAATAATACATAGATCCCTCAGCTCTGTTTGCTAAGCCCCATGCTGCATATCCCTCACTATGGTTCTGGTTGGCGACTTAACCGGGAGATAATTTATACCAACGGTTGCTCCAAAATATCGGCAAATTAGTCGCATTGAAAAAGGTGTGATATCATCTTGCGATATCTGCACCTTTTCTTTTTGCCCTCCGAGTGACTAAGAAAGACCAAATCAAAGGCCTATAGTGATTACGCTACATAGAGAAATATATCCCTTTCCCCCAAATGAGAACCAGAAAAATAATAAGGAACAAAGAGCCTGGAAAAACAAGTAATGATATCGCCCAATCCCACAAGGATGTGGGTTTTACTACTTCTTTTTTTATTAAGGATTCGTCGATATGCTCATGGTTTCTTCTGATAAAGTCCATTACATAGTATGGCAGGCTCTCGTCAGTCATATATCTTTTGAAATCCTGATCAATTCTATTGCCGGATACCGACCAGTCTTCTGCGGATTTGCAGAACAGATCATATTCTGTCCTGCCGGTTGCCAGAGAAATATTGTAAAGTGAACGCTCCCTTGCAGTCTGATCCGCCTGGCTGCATTTTTGAACCTTCTTAAGAAAGGCCCAAAACAGGTGCCCCACAAGCAATAGGGCGCATATCCCCGCAATTAACCTCATTTCAGGCGCATATTGGACGCCATGGTCAAGGCTGGTAACAACTTTGGCCGATTGAAGTGGGGCAAGTCTCCCTTTGAATTTATAATCCTGCAGATTGAAAAAAAGACTCACAAAGACAATCACGCCAATAATCATCACCGCAACAATGCAGCAATATGCCAATAGTTTTTTATCCATTTTATCATCGCCATTATTAAGGTTGGAAGTGGTACATCACGAACTTTTTGATATTTATATTGTATTCCAATACTCCATTCAAGTACATTTGTCCATTCTATTTTAAAAGTGGATAATGGCTATGAACCTCTAATTTAAAAATTTTTTGGATAGCTTGATCACATCTAAACCCACGTAACCCTATCCAATCGTCCTTCCCATTAATAAGCCCAGAATTGGCTAAATTAAAATTTCAGCAATATGCCTGAACAAATAGTTTCGATTTTCGTGTTTTCGTGATTAACCTACTGCTCATTGGCGGATTGCAGGATGGCATGTAACAGCACGTTGGCGCCGGCTTCACAGTCTTCCCAGGTGGTGTTTTCGACTTCCACGTGACTGCGGCCGCCGATGCTGGGGACAAATATCATTGCTGTCGGGCAAACCTGATTCATATAACTGGCATCATGACCGGCGCCGCTGACCATGTGCAGGCTGGAATAACCCAGATCATCACTAACGTTTAGAATACGTTTTACCAGCTTTTCGTCAAAAGGCGAATGCTCCACCCGCCAGGTTTCTTCGATTTTGATCGGGCAGCCCCTTCGAGCGGCAATATCTTCAAAGTCTTTGCGTACGACTTCCCAGGCTTTCAGGGCATGGTCGTCATCCCAGGAGCGGATGTCCACCGTAAAATGAACTTTATCCGGAATGATATTTCTGGAATTTGGGTAATTCTGTATTTCGCCGACGGTGGCCACCATATTGCCCCCCATGCGGTCCGGAAGTTCATTCACTTTCAAAATCATCTCGGCTGCAGCGCACAGCGCATCGTGCCGGCCTTCCATCGGGGTCGGACCGACCTGGTTGGCCTCTCCCTCCAGATAGACATCATACCAGTGCAAACACAGGATCCCTTTGGGTGCGCCGATTTGTTTGCCTTCGCGTTCCAGCATCGGTCCCTGTTCGATATGGTATTCGTAATAGCAGTGTACCGGCCATTTTTTAGCCGGCACGCTTCCTTTGTAGCCGATGCGGATCAGCTCATCTTCAAAGCGTTTGCCGGTAATATCGGTACGGTCATAGACCCAGTCGCGTTCGAGTGCTCCGGCCCATACTCCGGATGCCACCATGGCCGGGGCAAATCGGGAGCCTTCTTCGTTGGTCCAATCCACAATGATGAACGGTCTCTCGGTTTCGATATTATTTTCGTGGAGGGTGCGCAACACCTCCAGGGGCCCCATGACGCCTAAAATCCCATCAAAGCGGCCGCCTTTGGGCTGGGAATCGATATGGGAACCGCTCATTACCGGTTCCAGGTCATTGTTTTTTCCGGGCCGTTTGCCGAAGATACTTCCCATTTCATCAATGGTGATCTCCAGGTCCAATTCCTCGAGCCATTTCACAAAAAGATCTCGGGCCTGTTTGTCTTCATCTGACAGGGTCAGGCGCTGGACACCCCCTGCGGGTGTCGCGCCGATTTTTGCCATTTCCTCGAGAGATTGTTGCAGGCGCTTGCCGTTTACGCGCAATTCTTTAAGATTCATGGGGCACCTCCATATCGTTTGCTTCAATTCTTGTTTTTACTATTTATGGATTTCACTTCAATAGAAATAGCGTGGTGATAATATGTAAGAAGCTCGATATTGTCAATTACCAACCTGTCCTCAATTGACACCATTTTATCTATGCTTAGGTTTTTTCTATGTTTTGAATCTTCTATTGATTCAATCATTTTTAAAATATTGTAAGGGGGTGAGGTTATGGCTGAATGGTTTCCACTTCCGCAACACTTGACGGAGCCGCACGAAGGGCATGAGGCCCATCTGTGTATGGCTGAAAATGTCGGATTTGTGAAAAACAATCTGGAAGCGTACAAAGCATATGTGCGCAATCCTCAATTCGTTTGTAAGAATTGCGGCCGTGCGGCAGCCAAGGCAGAAAATCTTTGCGGTCCCGAACCGCTTTAAGTTTTAAGGTTGGCCGGTTGTGCCAGTTAAGCCCGTTGTGCCCGTTAAAATAGGAAAAATACCCGATCTTGTTTTTACCGGCTAACGGGCTCAACCTATTAACATTTGGCGCATCTTTAGATAGCGCTTCAATGTTATTCAATTTTTCCAACCAACAAGGTCAGTTTCAAACCACCATGAAAGATAGGATAGGACTTTGTAGGAAAGGGAACCGTGCCGGCCAGTTTTCTGCTGGGCGCAATTAGCACCAGTTTCCATCCGCCAAAATCGTTTTCTAGTTTGTCACAAATGGCATGGAATTTTTTTTGAGAATCATGCCGCTCACCGAGTCGCCGGCCGTAAGGGGGGTTGATGCAAATGACGCCGATCTGATCGGTAAGTTCCCGGGGGACCAGATCAAAAAAATCTTTTTGATATACCTTTAGGGCATCGGACAGGCTGTACTTTTCAACACATTCCTTTAGCCTCTGGCAGGCGTCGGGGTCCGTATCTGAAGCAAAGATAGTTGGCCGTTCGGGCTCCACAAACCCGGCCTGGGCCTGACGCTTGATATAGTTCCATCGCTTCGCAAGAAATGAGGGCCATCCCATAAACGCAAAATCGCGGAACCAACCCGCCGGAATGCGCTTGGCCATCATTGCGCCTTCCAGTGAAAAGGTTCCGGCGCCGCACATCGGATCGATCAGCGGTTGACTGCCATCGTAACCTGCCAATCTCAAGGCAGCCGCAGCGATTGTTTCCC
The DNA here is from genome assembly GCA_050122435.1 of Desulfobacterales bacterium. Lineage (GTDB taxonomy): Bacteria > Desulfobacterota > Desulfobacteria > Desulfobacterales > JAHEIW01 > JAHEIW01. The sequence goes on along the minus strand of JASFIX010000026.1, from coordinate 11,108 downwards.
GCAGTGGTGCTTTGCCTTTGTGTTTTTTCAGACCGCGTTTGTAAAGAAGGTCACCGCTGCTGTCAATGGATACGGTGAATCGATCATCCGTGCCGCGAACAAAAATATTTTGTTCTGCAGCTGCGATCTTCGTGGGTTTTTCAGCATGTTTAATTCCGGAAAGCCGGGTGGCGATGGCTCTCTGAAATCTATCAGAGATTGCAGCTGAATGATGCAGACGGCAATGCTTTGTGGCCACATGCACTTTTAAAAGACTTCCGGGGTACAGATACAATTCCCAGGGGATATTGTCGACTTTTCTTTCAAGTTGTCTGAAATTGGTTGATTTGAATGCGTCGATGCGCATTAAAATGCGGTTGGGAAGGTGCAGGCTTAAATTGGCGCGGTAACAGTCTTCCAGCCGTCCCTTGAACTCCACACCACCCGGGGTTGCCCGGGCCTTGCTGACAGCCGGATGAAGATTCGAAAACTCCCGGAGGCACAGCGGTTCAAATCCGGGCGGCGTTGCCGCAAAAAATGTGCGCTCCCGGCCGATGACATGGCGTTTAATACGCTTAAATAGAGCAGATTCTGAAGACATGGCTTATTCAGCTATGTGTAAAATCACATCCTATCTTTCCATGCAATAAATATTGCCAATGATCATGTTCCGTTTAGTCCAAACGTTTTGCATTTTGCACAATGCTTTATAACCGCAGACCCGTCTTCGCTCTTTCGAGCTACGCCGAGGCAGGCCCCACGCAGACGACCGCAGACCTTTTGTCTCCGCCTCAGGCGGACCCGGACAAAAACCGTACATCGCTTCGCGATAAAATACCATTTAGCGTTAACTTTTAAAGTCTGGATATTACCTCATAATGATAATAAGCGAGTTGGTTTTTTGCCCGCAGGGCATGTTGTTTTTCCTTGGCCGGCTTGTCCCGAGGAAGGCAAAGCCTTATCGCGGGGGTCGGCCAAGGAAAAGGTAAGATTAATGTCTGCGCCTGTCTGCGGACGTCTGCGGTTAAAAAAAGGTATACGCGAAAGAACACTCTTCAGAAATGAAAGCAAAGGTTAGATTGACATAGATTTATGTTTTATGTACTAAAGATTATTCAATCTAATTTCAACAGGGGGGAGGACAAAATGGCCAACGGTTTAAATAAAGCCATTCTGATCGGAAATCTTGGCCGGGACCCGGAGGTGCGGTACACACCCAGCGGCCTGGCGGTTGCCAATTTCAGCATCGCCACCTCGGAGACATGGACCAACAAAGAGGGCGAAAAAGAAACCCGCACGGAATGGCACCGCATTGTCGCCTTTGGAAAACTGGGCGAAATCTGCGGCGAATACCTTGCCAAAGGCAAACAGATATACATCGAGGGGCGCATACAGACCCGGGACTGGGAAGACAAGGACGGTGTTAAAAGATATACCACCGAGGTCGTTGCCTCTCAGATGATCATGCTGGGATCGAGAGATTCCGGGGATACTTATAGACCGAGTAGCCCGGATGCCGGAGGTGGACCCGGTGCGCCCATGCAGGCCCCTGAGGATGATGATATTCCGTTCTAAGGTAACCAGACATTTTTTGTTAAGGGCGCGGATAGCAACATACTGAATTATAAAAGTAAATTTACTTAAAAGCCCCCGATCTATGTAAAGATCAGGGGCTTAATTTTTTGGTAAAATCTCACTGAGCATGAAACGCTTATTTATTTTAAAACAAAAACTTTTTCTTGACAATAAATGAACGATCATTTATTTTAGAATCATGAGAACCAAGGATGATGTAAAAGAAGCGGCCCTGTTTGAGGCCACGGTTAAGCTGGTCAATGAAATCGGTTTCGCCTCCAGCTCGGTTTCCAAAATCGCCAAGGAAGCTGGTGTCTCACCGGCCACCATATATGTGTATTACAAAAACAAAGAGGATCTTTTAGTTTCTACCTACATCGAGATAAAACTTGATTTAAGCAAAGCCCTTCTCAGGGATTTTGACGACCAGCTTCCGATCAGAGATATATTGCGCAAAGTATGGTTTAATATGTTCGAATATATCTCTAACAACCTGGAATATTATAAATTTGTCGAACAATTTTCCAATTCGCCTTTTAGCTCTTTAGTGAATAGAGAGGAAGTTGAGCAATATTTTGATCCCTTGAGCAAGGTGCTTCAAAAAGGAATAGAACAAAAGATCATAAAAAATGTGCATCCTGACATTCTCAAGGCCTTCATGTATTATCCGATTACAGCCCTCGCCAATCCGAGTTTATGCCAGGACTTTGAACTGAACGAGGAAAACATCGAAACCGCATTCACATTGGCCTGGGATGCAATAAAATTATAAAAAATTTTACATTCTTTATAAATGATCATTCATTTAAAATTTTTTGAATAATTGAGGAAGTATATAACCAAATGAAACTAAAAATCATCATTGGCATCATCGCAGGAATTGCCCTTATGCAGTGTATCAACACCGATACTCCGGTGGCGAGCAAGGCTAACCATGACCATGCCCCGCCGGGTAAACTAGAAGGGTCACCTGAATATAAAGACGGAAGATTCAACGACATGGGAAATGCACTGGATATGTCCTTCACAGAATTTGCTTCGACCACCTGGGAATTTCTTTTCACCCGAAATCATAGAACACCGAACACAAAACTGCCGGTTAAACAGGTAGATTTATCCCATTTTAACAATCATGGCGGCGATCAATTAGACGTCACATGGCTGGGTCATTCATCTTTGATGATTAACATCGACGGATACAAAATTCTGGCCGACCCGGTGTTTGAAAAGCGTATTTCAGTATTTGGACCGACACGTTTTAACGGTGATGTCCCTCTGGATATCCAACAGATTCCGCAAATAGATGCTGTCCTTATTTCTCACGACCACTATGACCATCTAAACAAATTTACCGTGCAGTTTTTAACTGAAAAGTCAGATAAGTTTATCGTCCCGCTGCATGTCGGTGCCCTGCTTATCGACTGGGGGGTGCCCCAGGATAAAATCGTCGAGCTGGACTGGTGGCAGGAATACCGGCTTGATCAAAACTTGATGGTCGCTGCAACTCCGGCCCAGCATTTTTCAGGGCGCGGTATCACCGACCGCAACAAAACGCTGTGGGCATCTTGGGTCATCCAAACACCGTTTCATAATCTTTTCTTTAGTGGAGATTCGGGTTACTTCGGCGGCTTTAAACAAATTGGCGAAAAGTACGGTCCATTTGACATGACCTTCATTGAGTGCGGGGCGTATGGCGAAGGGTGGCCCAAGGTGCATATGTTTCCCGAACAAACCGTTCAGGCGCACCTGGATCTAAAAGGAAATGTTTTGCACCCCATTCATTGGGGTACGTTCAACCTTGCGCTGCATCCCTGGTACGAACCCATGGTGCGTTTAACAGCCGCAGCCAACCTTAAGAATGTTAAAATCGCGACACCAATTGTGGGTGAAACCACCGTATACGATATGCGTATACCCGTTGCAAGATGGTGGGAACAAGCGATGGAATTGTCCCGAGGTGTCACAAAGAAGGCTGTTACTGAAGGGGATATTTAGAAGTGGTTTCAAAATCCCATCTAAGGCCCAATGGCTGCGTTGCAGACCTCCGGTAAATGCTCACATACTAAGATGTATGCTGCGCTTTCCCGATCGGCCTGACGCCTTGCCCTTGAACCTGATCTGGAATTTTGAAACCACTTCTAGTCGTTAAATAACAAAGGAGAATTACGATGCTATATCGAGTAGTACCCAAAAACGGGGATAAACTATCCGTGCTGGGTTATGGATTAATGCGGCTTCCGGTGAGGATGGGATCCATTAATCAAAAGCTTGCCGAAAAGCAGATCATGTATGCCTTGGATCGAGGCGTCAATTATTTAGATACGGCCTTTCACTATCACAACGGGAAAAGCGAGCCGTTTCTGGGAAAAGTGTTTTCTAAAAACGGATGCCGGGATAAGCTAAAGATCGCCACCAAGCTTCCCCACTGGAGAACCCATTCCAAAGAGGATATGGAGAAGATTCTGGATAAACAGCTATCGAGACTGAAAACCGACCGCATCGATTATTATCTGATTCATGCTCTGGGCGGCGAGGCCTGGGAAACGGCAAAGCAAAACGGTGTCATCGAGTTTTTGGATGATGCCTTGAAAAAGGGCAAGATCATCAATGCCGGGTTTTCATTTCACGGGTTGGCGGAAGAATTTAACGGCATTGTGGATGACTATGACTGGACGTTTTGCCAGATTCAGTACAATTATCTGGACACGCAGAATCAGGCCGGAACCGCCGGATTGCAATATGCGGCATCCAAAGACATGGCGGTAATCATCATGGAACCCCTGCGAGGTGGGAATCTGGCCAAAACACCACCGTCGTCGGTACAGGATATCTGGGCTAGGGCCGATCAGAAAAAAACGCCTGTCGGGTGGTCGCTGGGCTGGATCTGGAATCATCCCGAAGTCACTGTCGTTCTTTCGGGGATGAACAATGATGATCACATAAACGAAAACCTGGCCCTGGCCGAAAAGGCCTTGCCAAACGCCTTTACTGAAAAGGAAAACCAACTTGTCGAAGAAGCGGCGGACGAATTTAGAAGGGTGATGAAGGTCGGATGCACCGGATGCCAGTACTGCATGCCCTGCCCGGCCGGTGTGAATATTCCAAGCTGTTTTGACTGGTATAATTCCCGGCATGCGTTCAAGGATAAGAAGGCAAAATTATGGTATCTTTTCCAGAACGGTGGAATTGTTACGGAAAAACCAACCCTGGCATCCGTGTGTGTGCAATGCGAAGAATGTCTGGAAAAATGCCCCCAGCATCTTCCCATACCGGATTTGCTCAATGACGTACAGGAAGACATGGAAGGGTTTATGACCAAACCGATGATCTGGCTGATGAAACGGGCAATGAAAATCAGGAAAAAAAATGACTGACAAAAATAAAAACTGGACCCGGCGGGATTTCATGAAAATTGCCGGAGCGGCGGGTGTTGGCGCTGTGGTTTCACCGGTGGAGCAATTGGCCGGCGCTGTGGCTAAATCCGGATCTGACGTGACTGCACAGAAAATTGTTGCCAAACGACCTTTTGGGAATTCCGGGGTTGATGTATCCATCCTGTCCTTGGGCGGGGCGATGAACTTTATGTCCAATCAGTTATTGTTAAGGCAGGCCCAGATGTTGGGGGTGACCTGCTGGGATTCATCGCGCAACTATATCGGCGGCAAAAGCGAGAAGGGCATCGGAAAGTATTTTAGCAAATTTCCGGAAGACCGGCAGAAAATATTTTTGATTACCAAGTCGGGAGCCGCAGAGCCTGACGATTTGACCCAGCACCTTTATAAATCCCTGGAGCGAATGAAAACAGCTTATATTGATTTGTTTTTGATCCAGGCGGTTTCGAACGTAAAAAAAGAAATGAAAAAGGAGATCCAGACCTGGGCCGAGAAGGCCAAGACCCGGGGCAAAATCCGCCTTTTTGGATTTTCCGTCCACAAAAACATGGAAAACTGCCTGATTGATGCTGCTCAACTGGGCTGGATTGACGGTATCATGACGACTTACAACTACCGATTGATGCACACCGATCGCATGAAAAAAGCGGTTGACGCCTGTGCCAAAGCCGGAATCGGTTTAGTCGCTATGAAAACACAGGCAACATTAATTTCGAATCTATGGTCGGAATTGGGTAAAGAAACCGATGTGGCTCTGGAACTCAACCAGCGATTCATTGATAACGGATTTACCACTGAACAGGCCAAGCTCAAATCGGTTTGGGAGACTCCCGATATTGCCAGCATTTGCTCCCATATGCCAAACATGACCCTTTTGCAGGCCAACGTGGCTGCCGCCGCAAATAAAACCGCCCTTTCCTCCAGCGACAAAAAACTGATGGCGCAATATGCCGGGGAAACATCGAGCGGGTATTGCGCCGGCTGCGCCGAGATATGCGAGGCAGCGATTGGGCATGCGGCTCCGATCAGCGACATCATGCGCTATCTGATGTACTACCGTAACTACAGTGATCAGCAGCAGGCCATTCGGCTGTTCAATGAATTGCCGTTGGATACACGGAAGCGTATTAAGCATGTCAATTATTCCACAGCAGAGCAGTGTTGCCCTCAAAATATGCCCATCGCGCAACTGATGCGGAAAGCAGTTGCCAAATTGGAAGGTTAGGATTATGTTTGACTCTATCTAATTTACTGATATATATGATCCGATTGACCTAAAGCGCGTCCACGAGTTTTCCGAATGCGCTTCTTCAAGTGGAACCGATTCAAGCCATACAGCATTTTCCATAAGCTATTATTTTTCCGGATCTATCCTTTCTATTACTCATCCAAAAGAATGGGGGGGCACCCACCATGGCTGAAGAGCGTGCCAGACACAACCCAGCGGCATCCTCAGCTCTGATGCTATTGACTATAATTTTTGATCTTCAATTGCGGTAAGGAGGATTTACAATGCACGATGAAAGATCTGGTCCGACAAGGAGCATGTCCCAAAAGATAGGATTGATTTTGGGCGCTGTATTGTTTTTTATCGTGATACTATTTTTTGATTTTGATCCTGAAAAGCCAATCGTCACACGAATGGCTGCAGTCGCAGTGCTTATGGCAGTATGGTGGATCACCGACGCCATTCCTCTCTTTGCTACGGCGCTATTGCCGATGCTTCTCTATCCACTATTAGGGATTTTAAAAGGCAAGGCCACCGCGCCCATCTATATCAACAGTACTATATTTCTGTTTATAGGCGGTTTTATGATCGCTTTGACCATGGAAAAATGGCAATTGCACCGTCGTATAGCACTTTTTATCATTCGACTCATTGGGGGGGGGCCTTCCAGAATTGTACTTGGATTCATGGCGGCGGCTGCATTTTTATCCATGTGGATATCCAATACCGCCACTGCCATTATGATGGTTCCCATCGGTTTGGCAATTATTTCGCAAATGGAAGCAAAATTCGATGAAGAGAAAACCCACAAATTCACGGTCGCCCTTATGCTCGGAATTGCCTATGCTTGCTCGATGGGAGGGGTCGCTACGCTTGTGGGAACACCTCCGAATCTTTCTTTTGCCAGAATTTTTGAGATCACCTTTCCGAAAGCAACACCGATCGCCTTTGGTACTTGGTTTATTATGGGGCTACCCTTATGCATTGTCATGCTTATAATAATCTGGCTGATCCTAACAAAGGTGTTTTTTCGTGTTCCGCCTGACGTCACAGTCGACAGGTCAATTGTAGATAAAGAATACGACGAACTAGGGCCCATAAGTTTTGAGGAAAAATCGGTGCTGATTATTTTTTTCCTGACGGCATTTCTGTGGGTATTCCGAAAAAAACTGAATCTGGGATTTGTATCCATACCGGGATGGTCTCAACTGATCCCCTATCCAAAGCTGATTGATGATGGAACTGTGGCTTTGGTTATGGCAATGATCCTGTTTTTAATCCCCACCCGAAGCAAAGATGCCGAGACTGCCACCATTATGGGCCCTGATGTGATAAAAAATATCCCCTGGAATATTGTAATCCTTTTCGGAGGCGGGTTTGCTTTGGCAAAAGGATTTCAGGTGACCGGCCTATCTACATTGATCGGGAATAAATTTGCAGGGCTTGCCGGTATGTCTCCTATCGTTATGATTCTCATCATTTGCTTCGGTCTGACCTTTTTGACCGAATTGACATCCAACACCGCAACCACGGAAATGATTCTTCCAATATTAGCCTCTGTGGCCTTTGCCATGAAGGCAAATCCGATGTTGCTAATGATACCGGCCACACTTTCCGCATCCTGTGCGTTTATGATGCCGGTGGCAACGCCGCCCAATGCAATTGTCTTCGGCAGCGGGCGAATCAAAATTGCAGAGATGGCCAGAGTGGGGGTATTTATAAACATAATTGGTGTTCTCGTGATTACTGCCTTGTTCTATATCATCGGGACAGCAGTATTTTCCATCGATCCGGGAGTTTTTCCTGAATGGGCACAGCACATTGGTTCAGGAGGGCATTAATTGTCATTGGTTTGAATTGATTATAAATGACCCGTGACAAAACCAAAGCAGAAGGTGATAAGGATGAAAGACAAATTTAAGCAACTTATATTCTTTGTTTTTGCGATTGTTGCGGTGGTATCTTTATCGGTAGGAGAAGCATCGCAGGAGCCTATTATTATCGGGGTTCCGCTCCCGCTCACCGGTGATTTGAAAGAATTCGGCCTGATGATGAAAAATTCATTTGAAATGGCCAAGGCCTCCATTAATGAAGCGGGCGGAATCAATGGCCGTCCTTTAAATATCGTATTTGCTGATGACGAAGGAAAAGTCTCCTCCGTAAAACCTGCCTTTGATAAATTGGCCGCTTTGGGACCGGTGATGTTGGTGGGTGGATATGCCAGCGACCCGACTTACCAAATGGCGAAGATGGCGGAAAAGAAGAATGTGCCCTTTGTCATTTGTACGGCTTCAGCCGATAAAATCACCCAAAGAGGGTGGAAGAACATCTACCGGTTGAATCCGCCGATCAGCGAATATACAAAAGGGCTGGAAGATTTTTGGATAAAAATTTATAAGCCCAAATCTATGGCAATTATTAATGAAAACAGCATGTTTGGAACAGGTGGCGCCATTAGAATGATCGAATTTTGCCAGGAAAAAGCCATTGAGATACGGGCGCATATTAATTATGACAGGAATATGGCAACAAATCCAAGTTATCTCACTTCCTTACTTGCGCCGTTGACTGAAGAAACTCCGGATGTCATCTATATGGTCGCCTATCTTAATGATGCTGTGGCACTGGTAAAACAGCTTCAGGCGCTAAATATCAAATCATTGCTATGCGGCGGGGCCGGTGGTTTTACATTGGAAGAATTTATTATAAGAGTGGGAGGTTCTGCAAATTACGTGATGACTGCATCCTTGTGGTCCGAACATGTTCGGTATCCCGGCGCGGCCGAGTACTATGCTCAATATTTAGAGCATTATAACAGCTCACCGGATTATCATGGTGCAGAAGCATATTCAGCGTTGCGTGTCGCAGCGGAAGCTTTGAAACGCTCAAAATCTTTAAGCCCGCTAGACATTCGGCATGCGCTAAACCAAATTTATATGATGACACCATTCGGCCCTGTTAAATTTTATTCATATGAGGATTTCGAGCGCCAAAACAGCGTAAACACGCTGGTTTTACAAATTCATAACGGTAGATTCGAGACAATATGGCCGCCGGACGTGGCATCCGCGATGTTTAAATTGCCTTAAATAAAATTGATGATGGAGAAAAAAATGCTAAATATTCGTAAAATAATGGTGGGATGTGACTTTTCTAAATACTCCAAAGATACCCTGGCATATGCAGCCACCCTTGCCAAAAAGCTTCAGGCTGAATTGATTATTATCAATGTAATTAATAAAAGAGATATTGATACCATCCTCAAAGTTGCAGAAGGACAATTCGACAGAAACATTGAAAAATATGTAGAAAAATCGGCAGAAGAGTATGTAAAAAGAGTGAAACAGGATAGAACCAAGCAAATGGAAAAAATTATCGATAAGATAGATTGTGCTGGTTTAAATATCCACAAGGTTTTCAGGATTGGCGTGCCCTTTCAGGAATTGATCAGGGCCGTCGAGGATGAGGGCGCAGACCTTATGGTTATGGGGCAAAAAGGTCGCAGCGATTTAGCGGGTGTTCTCTTTGGCTCAAATGCCGAAAAAGTATTTCGACGGTGCCCAATTCCATTGCTAAGTGTACGGTCGAAAAATAAGTAAACCGCTTTTACTGCCAGCCCAAAAGGAGAGTTAATAGGAAGACCGAAATCAGGTTTTTCACTAACCTGATAATCATTCTTTGCATCCCAATTCCCTTTTCATCAGGTCTGATTTTGCTCAACGCATAATTTTCCCAGGCAATCTTTATTCATAGCCTTTATTTCGCAATTAGGCTTATCAAATACAATCTAATGAGAAAAGCAGACATTTGTTTGGCAAACAAGTTTCATTATATATCTTTTCCGATGGGGTCTATGAGCTCAAAGAATCAGATGGACCCATGTGGCAATTTGTAGATTTTATGAAAAATGCAAAAACGGACAGCCTATCAAAGTTGGATCACCTTTGCCGGTATGCTGAAAATATCAGAAGCCAGGATAACTTTGAGGATGACTTTACCATAGTGGAAGTGGCTTTTGGGTAAAATATAACGATCAAGATTCAAGCCCTCGTTTTTTAAACTAAGATACGACTGGATCTAACAACCGGCTCGACTGCGATACGTTCAAAGTAACACGAGATCCATAAGCGTTAAAATACTTCTTGTACGTTGGTATATGCATATTGGAGAAAAATAAAAAAGGCAGAGCCAATTTTGGCCTGCCTTTTAATAATTTGAATAGGATATTATGATATATTCCTACATTCGATCAGAAGTATCAAATGGATCCCACTCCTTTTTCATCTGATCTATTTTATTATGATGATCCATATTCATATCATCACCTGATTTAACCGATAAATCACGTAATACTTGGCTCGTCTCAGACAAAAGCTCGCTTAATTTTTCCTGAGCCGCCGGATCCATCTTACCGGAGCTTAATTGTTTTGACCACTTAGACGTCAGCTCAGACAGATCATTAAGATTATTCTGCATGCTGTGGTCCCCGGCGTTGGCAGAGCCGATATAGATCATCAAGGTAAAAATAGTGAATAGCATTATCATCGGCATTTTTTTGTTATTTATACATAGCTGATTCATGATTTAACTCCTCTTTAATTCGCTTTAGGTTATGAATTATTGTTTGTCGCAGCAAAACTCTTAAATGGTGCTATTTTGGAACTCTAATCACGCTTTGGTTGAAATCAACTTTTTAATGGTTGCAGTCCGATCTATTTTCATTTTTTGCCTATCACGTGCTTGCCATCTGTTGCAGGTCAAATTCTGGCCAATGCAGATAAAACGTTATGATTGAAATCCGTTTATAACTTGTTAAAATATTATGTGTTTCAGATTTCATACAATCTTTTTCCAAAAATAAACTAAACGTAAATACATAAAATTGGTCAGACCATCTGAAAAACATATTGACATACCAATTTTATTCGGTTATA
>JASFIX010000025.1:0-15790 GCA_050122435.1 Desulfobacterales bacterium | reverse complement strand
CTCCACATCCACATATTTTTCAAAATGTTCGGCCAGCAGGTCATATTGGCTGCTGCGGGCTTCGATTCCGCCGATATCGGACACCTTGACATCAGGTAAACCAATATGGTCCAACCAGCACTTTAAGATTTCCGGATTATCAAACAGACCATGCATATAGGTGCCCATGATTCTGGCATCACCGGACACACAACCATCTTCGTCGCGGCACGATTTATGGTTGCGCTCCGTAATCTTAAACAAAGGAGTTCCACCCGATCTGGTGGTCTGTCCCATGTGAATTTCGTAGCCTGCACCCATGTGGCCGTTCCAAAAAAAGGTTGTCAGGGTGGTGGTCTTGGGTGCCTTCAATACGGTTTCGATGGGCAACAAGCCAAGCCCCTCGCTTGAGCCGGCCTGGCCTTCCAGGCCTGTCGGGTCGTGGACCGCCTTTCCCATCATCTGATAACCACCGCAAATACCCAGCACATACCCGCCGGAATTCAAATATCCGGACAGGGTTTCAGCCCAGCCTGAATCTTGGATCCAGCTGAGGTCAAAGCGGGTATTTTTAGAACCGGGCAGGATAACGGCTTTAAAAGCCGTGAGAGACTGTGTTTTTTCCAAAAAATACACATCCAGGTTATTTATCGCCAGCAGCGGATCAAAGTCGGTAAAGTTTGAAATATGCGGCAGGCGGATGACGGCCACCGCCGGGCTTTGGCTGTTTTTAACTGCGATTTTGGGAGGGCTTTCAATGACCACTGAATCTTCGGGTTCAATCTGGATATGGTTGTACCAGGGAAGCACGCCGAAAACCGGCTTTTCTGTTTTTTCCTCGATCCAGCCGACACCCTCCTTAAAAAGATCGATATCGCCCCTGAAACGATTGATGATAAAACCGCTAATCTGAGCCCGCTGGTTTTTGTCTGAGCATTCAAGGGTGCCGATGATTTGAGCAAACACACCGCCACGATCAATATCGGCCACCAGCAAAATAGGCGCATTCGCATAAGCGGCCATCCGGAAGTTAACAATATCATGTGGCATTAGATTGACTTCCGCACAGGAGCCGGCGCCTTCCAGGATAATCACTTCATATTCATGACGTAACCGATCCAGTGCACCGCAGGCTTCTTTAAACAGCCGCTCATTGTCACCGTGAGCGGCCCCTCTCTTACCGCTTTCAATTGCCGATCCCAGCAACACAATCTGGGATCCGATTTCGGCGGTGGGTTTCAGCAGGACCGGATTCATGTCTACATGGGGCGGGATTCTGGCTGCTTCAGCCTGAACGATTTGGGCCCGGCCCATTTCAAGCCCTTCGGGTGTGACTCCCGAATTGTTGGACATATTTTGCGCTTTAAAAGGTGCAACTCGGGCGCCCCGGTTTGAAAAAATACGACACAGCGCTGTTGTAATGACACTTTTACCGACCTCAGAACCGGTTCCAAGGACAGCGATACAGGGTGCCTTCGTCTTATGTTTGTTTTTCGGTGTCAAAAGCCGTTTGAACTCCGTTAGAATACAGATTCAGTAATAAAGATTTTTATTTCAAGTCAAAACGGATGGGTATTTTGACCCACATTTTTTTCTTTATGCCGCCTTCGGTTCCCGGCTCGAACAGCCATTTTCTTACGGCTGACAAGGCCGCACGGTCTAAAACATTGTGCCCGCTGGATTTGAGCACTGTTAAATCATCCACCCGGCCGTTTTCATTGATCAACACTTTCAACATAACCATGCCTTCATACCCCAAGCGGCGAGCTTTCCGTGGATAGGGGGGCGCCGTATTTTGCTTGTAAAGGGGCCGGGCAAGTTTTAGGACCGACACGGAAAGGGTGTTGTCGCTTTGGGCGTCGGGCAGTATCGCTGCGGTTGTCGCCGGTTCAGAGGATCCATCCGGTACGTGCTGGGTTTTTTTTATGAAATCCGTATTTGCAGGAAGCGGCTGGCGAACGGGTTGAGGTTTAGGGGGTGACTCCGCTTGGGTTGCTTCAATGGTTTTTATTTGCTGTTTTTTAAAGGTCAATGCTTTCAAACTTTTCTTGGGCCGGACCTTTTTGACAATATTTTTTTGAGGTGCGACCGGCAGAGGTTTTTGGAGTTGGGCGGAGTGATCGATCCGTTCGGGTGTCGGCACGGCGGCTGGATTGTTTTCGAGTTTCTTCTCAGATTGTTCTTGAGGAACCGCGACTTGGGCCTTGCGCTTTTGGGATTTATTGGCTGACAAGGTAATCGTCAAGGACTTAGCCGCTAAAGTTGGACGGGGAGCAAACCTCAACCAGCTGAAGTCAATGCTCAAGATAATGGCATGAAATGCAAGTGCTAGTATGACACAGGGCAACAGGCGTTTCACATCTATTCCTCAAAGTCGGCCTGCAGGGAAATGCGACTCAATCCTGCCTGGCGAATTTTATCGAGAACCTTGTAGATCATCTGGTATGGCAACGTGCGGTCTGCAAAAACCAGCACCCCGGGTTCCCGGGTGACACCCGCTTTGCTTTGCAGGACCTGCGTTAGATCCGCAAAATCGACGGGCTCTTTGTCCACATAAACGGTTTCGTCCGCTTTTACGGTGACGGACAGAACTAATTTTTTATCGATTTCTGCTGATGTGGAAAGCGGCAGCTCAACCGGCAGTCCGCGGTGAACCGCCATGGACAGCATGGCATAAATAAAAAATACCAGTAGCAGAAAGACAATGTCAATCAAAGGAAGCATTTCGATTCTTGCTTTTTTGGGTGCGGCCAGATGGATTTTCATGTTCCGCCTCCGCCTAATTTTTGCCGCCGGGCTGGGTCAGCTTTTCGAATACGATTTCTAAGCTGGTAGCGTATTTTTCGATGAGCACGGCCGCATTTTCAACGCGCGAATTAAAATAGTTATAGGGGAAAACCGATAAAATGGCGATCCCCAGACCGGCCGCGGTTGTTATCAGCGCCTGTGCGATTCCGCTCGTCACCTCCTGAGGATGCTCGATGCCGGTTGAGCCTAAAACTTCAAAGGATGAAATGATGCCAAGAACGGTTCCAAAAATTCCCAGCAACGGGGCAACCGTGATCATGGTGTCCAGAACGCCCATAAAACGCCGCATATGTTTGATCTCATCGGCGGCGGCGGCTTCCATGGCCTTTATCATGGAAAATTCTCTGTGCAGAATACCGCTGATCAAAATTTTAATAATATAATCTTTGGTATCAGATGTTTTTTCACGAATTGATTCCCAGTCGCCACGACGCGACAGGTCCAAAATTTCATCGACAAGCGCTGGCTGGCTTCTTAGGCCCAATCTCAACCAGAAAATGGCCCGTTCGATGACCACGCTCAATGCAAGAATCGAACAGGCCAGTAAGGGGTACATGACGGGGCCCCCTTGGTCAAAAATATGCCACATCACTCTTACTCCTTGTTCCGTTTGGTTTCAAACAGGGTAGCCTTCCCTGAAGTTGTATTTACATTTTAAATGACAGCCCGATTCGAAAACTTGGATCCGGCGGGCTGAAACCAAATGCCTCTTCATAGTGTTCATCAAAAAGGTTTTGAACCTTTCCGAAAATTTTAAAATCTTTGATAAACCGATCATTCAGCTTAAATGTATATGAGGTCGCCAGGTCAACAATAAAATAATCATCCAGGGTCACCCGGTTCGGCGCAAAAACGTTTCGGTAATCCAGGTCATCACGCTCACCCACATAAAGGCCGTCAAACCGAATCTGAAACCCCTCCCAGGCCCAATTGATATAGCCGGACGCCGTGTGTTCCGGCCGGCGCAAAAGATCCTTTCCTTCCTCAAAAAACGAACTGGGCCCCCCGACGCCGCCGTCATCTTTGACTTCGGTATCCAGATAGGTGTAGTTGCCACCAAAGGTAAAGCCGTAGCCGGGCTTGCATAATGCCATCAGCTCGATACCCTGGCTTTCGGCTTCCTGAATGTTTTCAAAATCCGGCTGCGGATCCGGCTGGTTAATAAAGGTGATCAAATCATCAAATTCTTGATAAAAGTAAGTGGCGCCCAAAACGAGCTGGTTTTTCCAGAGCACCTGATCGACACCCACTTCCCACGAATACGATTTTTCCGGGTCCAGATCCGGGTTGCCGGTGGCAAAGCCCTGGGCGAACTGTTCCGTAAAGGTGGGTGTTTTAAACCCTTTGCCGGCCGCGCCGCGAAATACCGTGCCGGTTTGCGTTAATTCATATGCAACCGAACCGCGCGGAACAAATTCATTGCCGAACTCGCTGTTATCTTCATAACGCGCCCCGGCAGTCAAATGCAAACGATTAAAAAAAGACAGTTGCTCCTGGGCATACCACCCCCAGTTGTCCCGATCTTCATCAAGGGATCCCTTTGTTTCGAATCCTAAAAATATAGATCGGGTTTGTTGATCATAATCTTCATCCAGGTATTCAAATCCGGCCGTAAAGATCGAGCGAACCGTCTCTGTTTCCGGATAGCGAATATTAAAATGATAATCAATAGAGTAGCGCGTCTCTTGAGTTTCCGAGAAAAAAGCGCCAAAGGCATCTGCCGGTGGATCTTCCGGGTCATTAAAATCTCTTTCGTTATTATGATATCCAAACAGCACGACATGCTCCAACCATGACAGCATCTGATATTGTGCATTCACGCCGCCCACCCAATCATCGTTCTTCAAGTCCTGATTGGAATCCAGAGGGGAATATTTGTCACCGGCATCCTCGGTTGGAAACTTAAATTTTGAGTCTTCGTAACGCCCTGTGAAAGTCAGATCCAGGTTATCCATGGGATACACATCCACCCGGCCGCTGAATGTATTATTCCAGTAATCATGGTTGACATCCAGGTACCCATTATCATCAACGCGGGCATATGCGAGACTGGCGCCAATCATTTCATTTCCCCCCGTAAAGCCGACACTTTGCTCACCGACGTAATTTTTGTCTCCTTTCAAGTAGGTACCATTTGATGTGGAGGCTCGCAGCGACGGCTTGCCTTCACCGGGTGTGGTAATAAAATTGATCACCCCGCCGATGGCATCCGATCCGTATAGGGCGCTCTGTGGCCCGCGGACAATTTCAACCCGCTCGAAATTTTCGGTCAGCAAGGAACCAAAATTAAAGCCACCGCCTCCCAGGTTGACACTGACACCGTCGATCAAGACCTTTGTAAAGTTGTCTTCGCCACCGCGCGGATAAAGCGCTGTTATGCTACCCCGGCCACCGGAGCGCAAAATATTAAACCCGGGAACCGTTCGTAAAACGTCCAAGGCATCAACCGCTTGACGCTCCTCAATTTCCTCCTCGGTAATCACTGTGGTTGAAACGCCCAATTCTCTGACCGGGGTTTCGGTTCGTGTGGCCGTCACCAGGGTTTCATCCATTATGGGGACCGAATCTTCTTCCTCAGAATCTGCCAGAACAGGACTGGTTCCCATCACCAAAATTAGGATACCCAGTAGAAGATAAATAGCCCTTGTTTTCATCCCTTTTCTCCTTCCATGAGGCTGCTAATTGTTTTCCGTTTATTCAAAGTTATTTAAGGCCATCGTATATAGGGCACACGGTACATCACATGCATATCGCAAGAATGAAGATCCTGTATTTCATACCGTTCGATGAGACCATCTTTAAGCGGAATCAGGTCTCCTGAATGGTCTTTCAACACGGTGAATAAATCGGCCATATTGATTTCGTGTTCGAATATGTTAAAGGGGTAGCTTTGAATTGGAATTGTTGAGGTCAATCCAAAATAGTAAATCTGTTCACCGTCTTGTTTTTGAGTGAAACCGGTGTCCGAAGGCATATACAGTATTCGGCCATTGTCCTTTTGCCTGGTTAGTTTGCTTCCAACCCTGATGTCTCCGATGCCGATGCGATTGGGCGTTGACTTATTTTCCATTTTTTCCTCATCTTGTTTTACGGTTTCATTTATTAAAAAAATCTTTAAACTCCCATATCCGTAAGGTGATTGGACAGGAAAGGGAAACCCTTGCCGAAGGTTATCCCTTCCATGCCCGGTGTGGGTGCCAGCTTTGCGCATTAACCGGTATTCAGATCGCAAATAAAAAAGCCCTTCAAGCGATAATGCTTGAAGGGCTGCACCCAGTTTTCTTAACCCTTTTTATATGATGCGCTTTCTCTGTCTTCCGCAGAGCTCCGGCAATTTGTAAGGCAGGTCTTCTGGCTTTCGGATCCGTCTACTAGCTGCGCCTTCCCACCTGGTTTCAACCAGTCAGTGGCATCTTGCAGCATTCGTCCCCGATTACAGCGGCGGGACCACTCCCGATTTTAACGGGATTCCCTTTTAAGCCCAGTGGGCACCTTGATTGCCTAATATGTAAATTTGGAATGTTTGTCAAGGACAAACACCAAACACTATTTACTATTTAAAAATTTATGCGGCACCACCGTAACGCGTGGCAAATTCCCCAGCGGGCTGATGTCGACCAGCAACTTGCAGCCATAGGTTTCTTCCAGAGTTTTAAAATTCAAAACCTCATCGGGCGAGCCCATACACACGATTTCACCGGTTTTGAGCAATAGCAGCTGATCACCGTACATGGCTGCCAGGTTTACATCGTGTGAGACCATGACGACGGTCACCCCTCTTTCAGTCTTGAGCCTTTCCATCAGATCCATAATTCGTATCTGATGCGATAAATCCAGAGAGGCGGTGGGTTCATCCAGCAGGATCACTTGCGGTTGCTGGCAGAGCGCCCGGGCAATTAATACGCGCTGTTGCTCTCCGCCGCTGAGCTGATCCAGTTTGCGGCGGGCGAGATGGGCGACTTCGGTAAACTCCATGGCTTGCAGCGCAATATCCAAATCCTTTTGAGAGGCAAGACCCAACACCTTTTGATGGGGTGCGCGCCCCAGCAAAACCGTTTCTTCAACTGTGAACGGAAAGCCGACCGGCAGCCCTTGAGGCACATAGGCCAAGGCTTTTGCTAATTTTTTCTGGGAGTATTTGCCAATCGGGGCCTGCAATATTTCAATTTGGCCGGTCTGGATCTTTAATATGCCGACCATTAACTTGATCAAGGTGGTTTTTCCGGCTCCATTCGGACCGATGATGATAAACACATTACTTTGTGGGACTGAAAAAGACAGATCCTTTAAGACAAATTGAGTACCGAAGGCGTAACTTAAATTTTCAACAGCAAAAGCAGGTTTCATTTTCGCGACTTTTTTAAAAGAATGATAAAAAGCGGCGCACCGATCAGGGCCGTGATCACACCGGCCGGCATTTCTCCTTGCTGCGGCAGGGTTCTTGCCAAAAGATCACAAAGCACAAGATAGGCAGCTCCGCCGAAAAGACAGGCCGGAACCAAAGACCGATGATCCGGGCCCAAAACAAGCCGTAATAGATGCGGGATGACCAGGCCGACAAATCCTACCAGGCCACTGAAACTGACGGTTACGCTGACCATAAATGAGGTAACAATCAGCAAGGCAAGGGTTACGGCCTTAATGTTGATTCCCATGGTTCGGGCCATATCCTTACCCATCATGAGTAAGTTCATGGCATGGGAAAACACAAAAACCATGATAAAACAGGGAATCAGGATTGCGCCGAGGACGACCACCTGAGGCAGATCAGCGGCTGATAAATCCCCCATAAGCCAAAAAATGATGTTATGGAGCCGGGCGTCCTGGGTAATTGAAACCAGGAACATGATAATGGCGGAACAAAAGGCGTTGACCATTACCCCGGACAGCAGCAGGGCATCTTTTCGTAATATGGATTTGCCGGTCGACATGACCAGTATCAGTGCCAGGGTGCCCAGGCTCCCCAGAAAAGACGTGAAGCAAATTCCCGGAAATCGGGATAATCCCAGTAATATTCCAATAATGGCGCCAATTGCCGAGCCCCCGGAAATCCCCAGTATGAAAGGCTCGGCCAGGGGATTTCGCAGCAGCGCTTGAAACACCAGCCCCCCCAGAGAGAGTGTGGCGCCGACGACCGCTGCCAGAAGCACCCGGGGAAAGCGTATGCGCCAAACGATGTTATGTAATATGGAATCTGATTCATTGGTTGAAAAAAGGGCTGAAAAGGCGGATCGAATTCCGCTTTGAGTGGGGCCAATCGAAAGTCCCAATGCAAATGCGATTAACAGGACCACCAGCAAAATAAGTGAGATCCAGATGAGCCGGGCGATATGATTTTTTAAATTTAAAGTCACGATCCATCCTCAAATAGTTGTGGATGAAGTAATCGGGTTAATATTTCAAGGGCATCGAATAATCGCGGAGAAGGACGATCGAACACATCCGAGTCGACCATATAAATTCGTTTTTTGCGTACCGCCGGCATATGCGATAAACGATTCCAATCTGCTTTGGCCTTTTCAAAAGCTCCCGATCTCGCCATTGTTGTAATTATCAGAACATCCGGTGCCAGGGCCAACACCTGCTCCCGGCTGAAATGCGGATAGCTGCTATTGCCGGCCGCAACATTGATACCACCGGCCCGAACAATGAGTTCGTTGATAAACGTATTCGAGCCCGCTGAAATAATGGGAGAGATTCCGATCTGGATAAATACGCGCGGCCGGCGATCTATCCTCGAAACGAGGCCATCCACCTGCTGCAGGCGATTTCGCATATCCTCAACCAGGGTTTTTGCTCTTGCGGACGCATTGAGGATATCGCCAATTCTTTGGATGGTCTGCAGCAATGACTCGAGATTGCGCGGATTGACTGCAAAAACAGGGATATTGAGAGATTGCAGGCGCTCGATGATGGTTTTTGGATTGCCATCCTTAATCGCAATACAAAGATCCGGATTCAGGGCAACGATACGCTCAAGATCCAGGCGCACATAGGAGCCGACTTTGGGCAGCTTGGCTGCTTCAGCTGGATAATTGCTGAATTGAGTGGTGCCTTTCAAGCGACCCTGCTGACCGAGCGCAAATATGATTTCGGTAATACTGGGTGCCAATGCCACAACACGCTTCGGATCATCCGGCACACGAATTTCTCGTCCCAATTGATCTTCAGCTGTTTTTGCGGTAAGCGGCAGGACACTCGCCAATAAAATGGTGATCGCTAATACTGATGTTGCTAATATTTTAGGGATCATTTTTTTCTTCATAAAAACAAACAGTTGGCGAGAGTGTTGAGTATTTAGTGTTTAGAATTCTAACAAATTGATCTAATGTCACTCATATTATACTAAACACAAAACACCAAACACAAAACACTAGAATAAAAAAACCCTTCAAGCTTCTCACTGCCTGAAGGGCTGCACCCAGTTTACTTGACCCTTTAATATGATTTGCCCGGTCTCTGTCGTTCGCAGAGTGAAACCCTTGGCAGACTGCCCATTTAATCTCAGTGCAAAAATGCGCATTTTGCAAAAGGTCTCAAAACAATGGCAAATTGGCAAGGCAGGTCTTCTGGCTCCCCCGCCCTTTTAGCAACCTTCCCATCCCGATCGGTCGAAACAGTGGCATTCGCGGCTAAAAGGGTTCTCTCTTTGTAAACAACAAACAACAAAAAGAGCAGGGTTACAGCGGCGGGACCGCTCCCGAGTTTAACGGGATTTCCTATTAAGCTTACGCACCTTATTCCCTGAGAACATCCTTTAAAAGAAAATCGGTTTCAAGTCAATAAAATTAAGTTGACAAAGGTTTGAGGTTCATTTAATTGGGGTTTAAAAATTGAAATCGAAAATCTGGTGGTTCCTTTCTAAATAAAACTGTTTTGAAATTGACAGATTTTGTTTAGGAGCAAGACGCAATTTGCTTCGAAAACGCAGCGTACACGATAGTACGTGAGTATTTTGAAGCGAATTGTAACGCAGCTCGCGAGCAAAAGATGGTAATTTATAAACAGTTTTTGGGATAATAGGGAAACCGGTGCCAATCCGGTACGGACCCGCCGCTGTGTTCGGGGACAAAACCCGCAGGTTGCCACTGGCGCGTTGCCAAGCGAGCCGGGAAGGTGCGGGGAGTAGGTCGATCCGAAAGTCAGAAGACCTGCCATCAGATTTGGGTTTGGGGAGAAGGTAAATCTTCAAGCGTTTACCACGCTTGAGGATTTTTTTTTGTATCAAAGCCTCATATTTTGTCCGCTAGCTGCGTTGCGAAGCGCCGCGAAATGCTCACGTACTATCGTGTACGCTCGTACACACGACTTTCGCGGCGCTCCGCGCCTTCCTATCGAACAAAATCTAAGGCTTTGAAAACTTTTTTTAAAAGATGTTTTGTTTCTAAATTTACTATTTTAATTATTTTGTGTTTCCGTGTTTAAGGCGAATGAATCAGAAAGGAGATGGATGAAATCATGAAGCTTGAGGAAATTATTGAAGGAATTAAGCCTGTTGAACAGGTATGGATTCAAAAGGCACAGGAAAGAACCGCCCAGCTGGTGATGCCCACCCGCGCACTGGGCCGGCTGCACGAGATATCCGAACGGCTATGCGGCATCCAGCAGACGCTTGAGCCCGCTATCGGTCAAAAAGCCATACTGGTTATGGTCGGAGATCACGGGGTTGTTGCAGAAGGGGTCAGTGCCTACCCCCAGGAGGTGACTCCGGCGATGGTGCAGACCTTTCTTGTCGGCGGTGCCGGCATTAATGCCATCTCACGCCAGGTGGGCGCCGATGTCTGGGTGGTGGATATGGGAATCATTCCGGAGCTGGATGCCACCGGTCTCAAAGGTGCCGAGCGACTGGTCGTTGAAAAAATCGGAAATGGAACTGCCAATTTCACCAAAGGACCCGCCATGTCGCGCCAGGCGGCGCAAAAAGCGCTGCAGGTCGGGTTCGAGCAGGCGACCAGACGGATTGAAAGTGGAGCGGAAATTCTCGGCACCGGTGACATGGGGATCGGCAACACCACGCCTTCGGCGGCCATCGGTGCTGTGATTAGCGGGGCCACCCTGGATGAGATGGTCGGGCGCGGGACCGGCGTCGATGATGCCGGACTGGCCCGCAAACGCGACATGGTTGGCCGGGGGATTGAAACCAATACACCGCAACCCGAAGATGGTCTGGACGTTCTGGCGAAAGTCGGCGGATTTGAAATCGGCGGGATCGCCGGCACGATACTGGCCGGCGCTTTTCATCGCCGGGCGGTGGTTGTGGACGGATTTATCTCAACCGCCGGCGCCCTGATCGCCCATACGTTGTGTCCGACCGTTAAAGACTATTTATTTGCGGGACACTGCTCCGAAGAGACCGGCCACCGCATCATGCTAAAGCATTTAGGGCTGGAGCCCATTCTTGATCTGGGAATGCGTCTGGGTGAGGGCACCGGAGCGGCCCTGGCCATGGGCATTATGGATGGCGCTGTTCGTATGTTTAAAGAGGTGTTGACATTCGAAGAAGCTGGCGTCGCCGAAAAGTAAAGAAGATGGTTTCGGGTGTCAGGTTTCAGGTGTCAGGTCTGAAAAGATAGGACTGAGGACTGAGGTATATCGAAATAGAAAGGGGGCAAAAATGGCCGTGTCCGCTTATGACGAAAAACGACCCCTCTTCGCTCTAGCGAGCTTCGCCGCGGCACGCAATTTCTGGCGGAAAGCGACCTGCCGTCGCTATAGCTGTTGCGGGCACGCAAGTCATGTAGGATGGTTTGGTTGGCAGACAGGTTTTTTGCTCAGCCCTCAGTCCTCAGTCCTCAGACCTTTTCTTTTCGACTGCTGCCTTCTGTCCTCTGTCCTCCGTCTTCTGTCTTCTGTACGCTGCCTTCTGTCCCCAGTCCCCGATTCTCTGTCGGCTGTCATCTCATGCCGATGCGGATAGACACCATGTTCATGGGCGTGGACGTGCTCATGCACATGCAACTCTTCATCCAGGAGGATCTTGCCGTCTTGCATCGTGTAGATAAGATCAGCAGTTTCGACCAGAAAATCAAAATCATGCGAAATAAGTAGATACGAAAGATCGAGGCCCGATAAAATTTCAGTCAGTTTTGTCTTGGTCTTTATATCAAGGCCATTGATCGGCTCGTCTAAAAGAAGGATCTCAGGCGCCATGGCCAGAACCGTTGCCAGAGATACCAAACGTTTTTCACCACCGGACAGCTTGAAGGTTATACGGTTTTCAAATCCATCCAAACCCAGGAAAGTCAGTGTTTCTTGAGCGATTTGGATGGCTTCTTTTTTGGGTTTGCCAAGGTTCAGGGGACCGAAGGCCACGTCTTCCAGTACGGTCGGGCTGAAGAGCTGATCGTCGGCGTCCTGAAAGAGAAGGCCGATCTTGCGGCGGACATCTGCAAAATCTTTTTCATTTCTGGTGCGCTTTCCGAAGATCTCGATACGGCCGGCAGACGGCTTTATCAACCCCATAATCAGGTGCAAAAGGGTGGTTTTACCGCTGCCGTTAGGTGCGATTAAACCGATGCGGTCCCCCCGTTTAAATTGAAAATCCAGTTGATTAAGTACCGGAGGGCCTCCGGGATAGTTATAAGAAACACCTTCCAGTTTTATCAGCAGATTGTTTTGTTGCATGAGAGCTTAACCCGTTATGCCATAACGCAAAAATGATTTGTTCACCACGAAAGCACGAAATAACGAAAACGCGAAAAAAGAAAAAAATTTCGTGCTTTTTAAATTTAGTGTTTTCGTGGTTAAGATTTTTGATTTTGAAATTAAATATTTCAGCCTAAGCAACTAAATTTAGTTCGACCACTCCATGATGATCAGGCCGACAGTGATAGTTGTCATCAGAATCGCAAAAACCCAGCTTGTCGCATTGGCTTGAAATTCCTGCAGGCTGTAGAATTTCCCGTTAAACCCCCGGCATAGCATCGCCTGGTGAACTCGCTCAGCGCGAGCGGCTGCCCGCACAAAGAGCATGCCGATGACATGGGAATAGGTTCGATATGTATTTGCATTGGTTCCCGGTTGGAACCCCCTTATTTTAGCTGCACGCATCAGACGCAGGTATTCATCTTCGATCACAAATATATACCGATAAGTCATCAACAACAGGTAGACTATTTTTTCAGGGACCTTCAACCGGTACATTGAATGACCCAATGTCGAAAATGACATGGTTGCAATCAAGGCAATAAAGGCCAGCAAAATAGCATTTGATTTTAACGTTATCTGGGCCGCCATGATGACGCCCGGACGGTAAATGGCAAAGGAACCGATGCGGGCCAGCACTTCCCCTTTGAAGGTAAACGGTAATAGCAGCCATAAAAGCAAAATCAGCGCATTGACAATGGCCAGCCTTTTAAGAACCTCCTGAACCCTTAAGCGTGAGATAAGGATTAAAATTGAAGAGATGCCCAACGCCATTACTAAAACTGAAAATCGGTATGATAATGCCACCACAAATGCATACAGGACCGTCAGGCTCAACCGGATCCGGGGATCAAGCCTGTGAATTATCGACTCTCCGATGGCAAAGGGTTCATTGATCATGGTGCGAGCATTTTTAACCACGAAAACGCCCCGGTTAAACTTTTAAAGGTTTAACTGGGCAGGCGAAAGCAAGAAAACACGAAATGAAATACTTTTTTTTCGAGTTTTTAAATTTTCGTGCTTTCGTGGTCCAAGTTTTTCTTTTTACGATTGCGGATATAGGCTGCAATGCCCGTCAGGCTGAGGATGCAGCCAATACCGATAATGATTTCTTTGATGCCGGGGCTTTTTTGCGGAGCCGCTGATTTTCTGTCGTCGGACATTCCAAACTCCGCGGCAGAAACAGTCCATTCCGCCCGGTGGGATGCACCGGCGATTAAAACGATTTTCAGGTCGGTTTTTTTCGGCACCTTGAAAGAAAATTCGCCTTCTTCGTTTGTTGTCCCTTTTACGAGCTCAGTGCCCTGGGGATCCGTGACGATGATTTTGCCCGCCTTTACCTTTTTGCCACCACTGAACTTACTCTCGACATATACGGTGTCGCCCTCAACCCACGCAAAAAGATTGACCCGATGGGCATCCACCGTTTCGATTAGCAAACTCAAAAGGCAGCCAACTAAAAGTAAGTAGAAAATGGGTTTTGCCAAGTTGAATTTGAAAATATAGTGTTTCATTGCTTATTGCTTTGACGGACCGGGCAGCATCTCCGGGTGTACTTTTTTGAGGAAGGACACACAAACAGCAGTAATCCCCCCTTCTATAATCATTACCGGTATGTGGCCCGCAATGATAATGGCCGAAACTTCAAAAAAGTTCTCTTCGGTAAATATAAGTGCCAGACCTAAAATCACAGCTCCGAACAATACCGATAAAAAGCCACAGGCAAAAGACGCTGAAAGCGACACCAAAGGTCTTTTGTGTAAAAAGGGGCTGAAAACCAGGTAGCAAATCACCGCCGGCAGCGCCATTATGATCGTGTTGACCCCCAGAGCCGTTATACCGCCGAACTGAAACAGCACCGCTTGAAGCACCAGCGCCACCAGAATAGCGGGAAAGGCGGCCCAGCCAAGCAGCAGCCCCACCAGTCCGTTGAGGATCAGGTGGGCATTGGCGGGCCCGATGGGAACATGAATCAGAGAGGCCACAAAAAAGGCCGCCGAAAGGATTCCGGCCCGGGCAATACGGTCATAATCGAGTTTTTTAAGGCCCACGGCTGTTCCGGCCGCCGCCAGAACACCTCCGGATATTAATACCGGACCGGATAATATCCCTTCTGAAATATGCATATTCGTTGTCCGTAGCCAATGGTCCGTTGTCTGTTGTAAAAAACTCCCTCTCCCTTTGGGAGAGGGCTGGGGCGAGGGTAGACATGTCATCTTGTACCCCCTCACCTGACCTTTCCCCCTTGAAGGGGGAGAGGAAAGGGTATTTTTTTACGTCTCCTTTAGCATAGGTTAGCGGCCATTCCAGTTGTGGAATTCGACCCAGATGACAGCACCTAATTCTACATCCTTGGGTTCACCGTTGTGGTTTATTTTGAAATCTGCAGGATTCAAGGCTGCAAAACCCCACCAGCCGGCTACAGGTGCAGCGTAAGTAAAAACACCGTTCCGGTCGGCTTTAATTGTCTGGGTGATCATGTATGTTGTCGGCGCCTTAATCCTGCTGCCTTTATTGTAGTACTCCACTTCAACTTCGGCGAAAGGCACCGGTTTGCCGTCCAGCTTGACAATGCCCTGAAACACATTGCCGGTGTAAAGTCCATAGGGTTTAGACAATGGAATGATTTCGGTTTTTAAACCGATTTCCTCATCCCAGCCCTCATCGTCACCAAATGCGGTCACAGCACTCTTGGTGTAGTGAATGATAAAGGAATCTTCAGCCGGTTCCCAGTAGGGTTGCGGTTCCATGCAAAACATATAAACACCCGGGCGCTTGATCGGATATGCTATCTGCCAGGCGTTGTGATCCATTACTTGTGTTTTTTTAAGTGAGCCCAGCAGGTCCCGCTTTTTCCCGCCGGCAAAAACGTGAAATGCTTTCGGCTTCGCCATCTCCATGCCCACCATTTCAAAGGGGTGGGAAAAGGAGAGCGTGACTGTTATCGTGCGACTGTCGTCCTGCATCACCATGGTATCAGAGGGAATAACCATCCCGAAGTGAGCCAACCCCGGGCTTGCCATTATGTGAAAAATTGACACGATGATTGTGAAAATAATCGTCTTGGCCACTGAACCCTCCTTCATTTCATTTTTTAATTCCGGCATACGCCACATTGAACAGCTACCTTATTTGATTTTATCTTAATTTGGATTTTTCCTAATGACCTTCAACTAGCTCCATGTAAGCATTCGTATCTCTGATGTTTTCCAGGTCGCCGTCGGTTTTAATAATCTCCCAATTCGAGTATCCTTTGTCAATTGCCTTTTTCAGCCACTCAATGGATTCATCCACTCGATCTAAGCGCGAATACATGCAGGCGATATTATAGTGCGTTTCGGCATCATCCGGGTAGTAA
>JASFIX010000024.1:0-15817 GCA_050122435.1 Desulfobacterales bacterium | reverse complement strand
TCACGGGCTCGCGAGTACAATGCTGATATGAGCGCAGCCGAACTTACTCGCAATCCAGGAGCATTGGCATCTGCGTTGGCAAAAATAGACCGGTTTCAAAAAAACCTGTTCAGCAGGCTGATCTGGCCGATGATTCCACGGCTGCCGCAAGCATCCTGGCTGCGAACCCATCCACCGACAAAAGAACGGATTCGCCGTCTGCTTGAAGTGCGCGATTACGATCAGCTGCCTCAGAACTATCCTTATAAATTTAAGCGAAATCAGCAATCTCCGATATACAGGGTGGCAATCGATTCGTTCTAATGTATTGAAATTGACATTATTACAAATCTGAAATGGATATCACAAGACCTCTCAGATTGTAAATTACAGTAACAAATATACAATAATTTAGCCTATTGAAAATTATGGACTTCGTGCCTGCTTACCTAATCTGGTGAGCATGCAAAAATTTTTGAAATGCACGTGCAATTCGTAGTTTGGGGATAATGGAAATTGGGTTCTGAATGGTGAAATATGCAGGCGAGTAAAAAGTTGAGAACTCTTGCAAAAGTAGCACAACGAAAAACGTAAAAACAAACTGGTTTATCAACACTCAGATTTTGTCTGAGGGTTAGGCGCCGAGATAGGCCCTCTTAACCTCCGGATCCTCCAGCAGTTCCCCGGAAGACCCTTCCAACACCAGATTGCCGTTTTCCAGCACATATCCCCGCTGGGCAAATTGCAGCGCCAGGCGGGCATTTTGCTCTACCAGCAAAATGGTGGTTCCCTCTTTATTGATTTCTTTCAGCGCGTCAAACATGCTCATCATCAGCAGGGGTGCCAGTCCCATGGAGGGTTCATCCAGCAGCATGACTTTGCGTCCGCTCATATACGCTCTGCCGACCGCCAGCATTTGCTGCTCGCCGCCGCTGAGCGTACCGGCTTTCTGGGTCTGCCGCTCTTCCAGCCGCGGAAAAATCGAAAAAACGCGCTGGATGTCCTCTTTGATCTGATCTTTATCTTTTCTGGCAAAACATGCCAGTTGCAGGTTTTCGGTAACCGTCAAATTGTCGAACAGGCGCCGTCCTTCCGGGACATGCGAAATACCCAGCCGGCTGACCACCTTATCGGCCGCATAATCAAGCAAATTCTCCCCCGCAAATGTCATTTTGGAGCCCTCATCTGCCGGTACCAATCGGGAGATGGCTTTAAGGGTTGTGCTTTTACCGGCGCCATTAGCGCCGATAATGCAAACGATCTCACCTTCATCAATCTGGAAATTCAGGCCGTGCAGGGCCTTGATATTGCCGTAAGAAACGCGTAACTCTTCGACGGATAACAACATTACTCTACGATCTCCTCGCCCAGATAGGCATCGATAACTTTGGGATTGTTTTGAATTTCGTCCGGGGTGCCCTCCGCAATCACTTCTCCAAAAACCAGGGTCTGGATTCTTTCGCAAAGCTCCATGACCACTTTCATGCGGTGTTCTATTAGAAATATGGCCGGCTTAAATTTTTCTTTGACCTGGCGGATGATTTCCATCATCTGAACCAGCTCTTCGGGATTCATACCGGCGGTGGGCTCATCCAGAAACAGCACTTTGGGTTCCGTGGCCAGGGCCCGTGCCATTTCGACCCGTCGCTGAGCGCCATAAGGCAAATTGGGCACCCACTGGTCCGCAAATTGATCGACACCGAACATTTTTAAAAGGCTGTGGGCCATCTCATCGCTTTCGGCCTCTTCGCGATTTCGGCGAGAGGTCCCGAAAAAAGCGCCAATGAGCCCGTAGCCAAGTTTGGAATAACGGGCCATCTTGACATGTTCCAACACAGTCATATGCCGCCACAAAAGCATGTTTTGAAATGTACGGCCGATGCCCATGGCGGCAATGTCGTGCGGTTTGCGGCCGTTCAACGTATTATCTTCTAGAAAGATCCGGCCCTCGGTGGGATTGTAAATCCCCGTGATAAGGTTGAAAATCGTTGTTTTACCGGCGCCGTTGGGACCGATGAGCCCGTGAACCTCGCCCGGTCCGATTTCAAGATCATAGTTGTGCACCGCCCGCAGGCCACCAAAAAAGTGGGTCATACTTTCAACCCGAAGCATCGTCATTTTACACCTCTTCCCGCTGTCCCATTAGAGCGATTCTTGCTCAATTAGGGTGTTCTATTTTTTGGCTGAATCAGGTTTCTGGCGTCAAACTCCTTGAAAGCAATCAGACCCGTTGGTCTGAAAATCATCACCAGGATCAGGAGCAACGGGATGATAATCCATTTGAATATTTCCAGCGGCCGCAAGGCCTCTCCCAGCAAACTGATGCTGGTGGCCCCCACAATGGCGCCGTATACGGAGTTCAACCCGCCAAAATAAACCATGGCCAAAACTTCGGCAAGCTTTTGGATGCCAAAGGTACTGGGATTGACATATCGAAGCACGTGCGCAAACAAACCACCGGCGACCCCGGCCCAGAAGGCGGCAAACAGAAATGCAGTGATTTTTGTGCGCCGCGTATTGACCGTCATGGCATTGGCAGCCATCTCGTTGTCCCGCACCGCGTTGAGCGCTTTTCCAAAAGTGGATCGCACAAAATTATTGATGACCCATATGCACATCACCGTAATTAGAAATACGGTCGGCAGATTGGCCCAATCCGGCTGACTGCCCAATCCTCGTGGTCCTCCGACGACTTCCAGGTTTTCGATTAAACTCTTAACGATAAACATAAACGCCAAAGAGATAATCGCCAGATAATCTCCCCGGGTTCGAAATGAAGGTATGGCCACTGCCAATGCACCGATGGATGCTGTCAAACCACCTAAAAACAATCCAATCGGAAAAAAGAAGGGCCCGATGGCCGCCGGGAGCACAGCCGCACCAAAGAGTTTATCGTTGACGAAAAGGGAAACTGTAAAGACCGAAGTGCCATAAGCGCCTAATGCCATAAACCCGGGATGGGAACATGAAAACTCACCCATATAGCCGTTGATAACGTTCAAACTCAGGGTCACCATCACCGCTATCAAGGTCAGTTTGACCACCAGAACCCGATAGTCGCTCATCCCGGACCACAAATGTAATGCCAGATAAAGCAGCACGAGGTGAAGGAGAATGGAAAAAACCGTCGAAAAGTCAGCAAGGATGGCGGCCAGACGGTTTAATGCGGCGGCGCCGAAGCGTGCGATCAGGCCGATGGGCAAAAGATAGATCAGGAAAAGATACAGCGCCGCACTGGGAATCAATAGCGGTTTTTTGAGCATAATGACAAAACCAAACAGGACCGGTGCCTTGGGCAACCCCAGACCGCGCGCAAAAGGCGTACCGATCGCCATTTCCAGACCCACCGCAACCAGCGCCCCGATAAGCCAGCCCAGCAGTGGAACCTGCGACACCCAGGCACGTATGTTTATCTTTGACAGTATCGAGGGAGATGACAACTTTTCGCTTGTACCTTCCATATCAAATCCTTATTTCTTACGAATCTTGGCTGTAAAATCGGTTGTTGTAGCTCCTGATAAAGCGTCGGTCTTTTACAGTCTCAAGCGTGCACTGTAAGCTTCCCCGAAAAAACCATGGGGTCTGAAAACCAGGATAAGCAAAACAATCGAATAGGCGATCAGATCTCGCAGCGTCGATGGGAAGATCATGGCCACAAAAATCTCAATAAAGCCGAGCAAAAACCCGGCCAGGGTGGCACCGACGATCGATCCCCTGCCCCCTAAAATCGCTGCCACGAATGCTTTCCAGCCGATCAAAATCCCCATGTACGGATCCAGCACCGGATAAGCCACCCCGAAAAGAATACCGGCAGCAGCTGCCAGGGCCGATCCCAGGGCAAAGGTCATGGCTGCTATGGTATTCAGCGGCACGCCCATCAAGGGCACCACCACATAATCAAACGCCATGGCCCGCATTGCCATCCCATAGCGGGTATGGCGGATAAACTGGTGCAGCGCGGTGGCCAGCAGCAAAGAGACCACCACAATCATGATCTTTTTATTGGTGACAAAAACACCCCCCATATCATATGTGACGGTGTTAATCATGGACGGGAAACTGACGCGCTGGGCACCCAACAGGGCCAGATTGCCGGTCTCCAGAATGATACCGATCATCAAGCCGGTAATGGCGGCAGACGCCCGAGGTGCATCTCGCAGGGGGCGGTAGCCAACGCGTTCGACAATCATGCCCACAAAGGAGGTTAAAAACATGGAGAACAGGATGGTCAATACCAGGATCAACCAGCTTGGCAGGGCAAAGGCGCCCATGGCGGTCAGGGCAATCAACGCCGATGCCACGCCAAACCCGATATAGGCTCCGACCATAAAAATATCGCCGTGGGCGAAGTTAAAGAGCATCAAAATGCTGTAGACCATCGAATATCCCAGGGCGATAAGTGCGTAAAAGCTACCCCACTGCAATGCGTTGATCAGATTTTGAAGAAGTACCATCAAATGCTCCTTATTCTTCTAAAAAGGCGGGCTCAGGGCTAAAACGCCCTGGCCCGTCCTTTTTTGCTAATCGCTAAGGTTACCAGGTTCAAAGTTCAGCGTTCTGGGTTTAATAGATTTCAGAGGCGTTCTGTTTACATGAACCCCAAATCTCCTGGTTCATTAACCCTGAACTTTTGAACCTCTGAACCCCTGAACCATTGAAGTCTATCTTACGGGCACACTGACGTGAAAAATTCGAATTCACCGGCGTCGCTGATGCGAACAACCACGGCACATTTAATCGGATCGCCATCTTCGGTAAAGTCCATTTTGCCGGTAATGCCTTCGAATTGTTTGATCTTGGTCAGCGCATCCCGAACTGCTTTGCGATCTTTTTTGATATCACCACTGAGACCACCGGTGTCCTGAATGGCCTGCTGGATAATCCGCATGCTATCCCAGGTCAAAGCACCCACATCATCGGGCACATACCCATGTTTGGCATTGTAACGATCGATAAATTCTTTGGTGGCACCTTTGGCACCGGCGGCGGCATAATGGGTGCTGAAAAACAGCCCGTAGCAGTCTTTGCCGCAGAGCTTCACCGTCTCCGCTGAGCCCCAGCTGTCACTGCCGACGATAGGCTTATCCCAGCCCAGTTGATGGGCCTGCTGCACAATGAGCGCAACCTCGTTATAGTATTGAGGCGTAAACAACACTTCAGCGCCCGAATTGATAATCTTGGTCAACTGTGAGCTAAAGTCCGTATCCTTGGTGGTAAAGCTTTCAAATGCCACCACCGAACCCGGACCGTTATTTTTCTCCCAGGCCTCTTTGAAAAACTCGGCCAGCCCCTTGGGATAGTCGCTGGCGACATCATAAAGTACCGCGGCTTTTGTATAACCATAGTGGTTTCCAATGAAATTGGCCGCGACCGGTCCCTGGAACGGATCGAGAAAGCAGCCGCGGAATACAAAAGGACGATCCTTGGTTGTATCGGGATTGGTAGACCAGGGACTGATCATGGGGGTGCTCATCTCGTTGGCCTTGCCGCCGGCCGGTACCGCCTGCTTGGAAGATTGCGGTCCCACAATCGCCAGAACTTCATCCTCGGTAATCAGCTTGGTGGCGACCTTCACCGCCGATTCCGCTTTGGATTCATTATCTTCGATGACCAGCTCTACTTTGTATGTTTTATCGCCGACTTTAAGCCCTCCGGCGGCATTGATATCCTCAAGCCACATCTCAGCCGCAAACTTTGTGCCTTCGCCCACCTTGGGGATATCGCCGGTAATGGGAGCATTAATACCGATTTTGATGCTTTCCGGCCCTGATGGGCCGCAGGCATAAAACGCCACAACCACTGCAAGACTAAAAATAATACCCATTAAAAGTAATCCCTTTTTCATTGCAACCTCCTTTTCAATTCGTTAATAAATGTTTTCGGTGTAATCAAAATGTGCTTGGGAAGGGTAATAAAAATGATTGGGTCCATAACACATGGAGTTTATTTTTTCAACTTTATTCCTTTGGCAAATTTAAAATTGTGCGCGTCCAAAATACTATCGATTGATATTAAAAACTTACAAAAATTTTGACGATATCGTAAAAAAATTAAAAATTAATTGACAGAATCAGCAATTTTTCTTAAATTTTTTCATGTTTCGCTGTTACCATCAAAATATGGGGGAACATGAACATCGATAAAACCAACCTTGCCATTATCAAGCATCTCCGCAACGGTCGAAAATCATACCAGAAAATCGCCCGCGATCTTGCCGTATCTGAAAACACGGTCCGAACACGCGTTCAAAAATTAATCGAAGAAGGCATTTTGGACATCCATGGTGTAGTCAATCCGGAGTCCATCGACGGGCATCGCGTGGTGATCGTGGGAGTCAAACTCCAGAGCATGGATCTGGTCAACAAAGGTAAAGAATTCAGCAATCTTAAAGGCGTGGTTTCGGTCAGCGTGGTAACCGGCCGTTTCGATCTGATTTTGATAGTCCTGTTGAAATCCGGATTTGGTTTGCTCGAATTTTATACTGAAGAAGTCTCTAAGATTAAAGGCGTTCAATCCGTGGAAACTTTTGTCGTTTACAAAAGCTATAATTTGAAAGTACCTTACGTACTGGAATAGAAATGTAGGCTTGAAGGCCAGGAAGCGGGAAGGCTTCCCAACCTTCCAGCCCAGTTTGTTTTCTCTGGAATTTAAAGGCAGAATGATTTAGTCTAAAAGGCCGTATTCGTCCAATACATTACATACTGAAGGAGGACCGTTATGAAAGAGCTCAATGAATTGAATTTTCCCGATGATGTCCGTTATGCCGAATCCCATGAGTGGGCCCGAGCCGAAGGTGACAAGGTTAAAGTCGGTATCTCGGATTATGCTCAGGACCAGCTGGGCGACATTGTTTTTGTGGAATTGCCGGAGGTCGGCGATACCTTGGGCAAAGGTGAAGAATTCGGTACGGTGGAATCGGTTAAAGCGGTTTCCGAACTCTATATGCCGGTCGCCGGTGAGATCGTTGCGATAAATGATACGCTGGAAGACGCGCCCGAAAAGGTAAATAACACACCATACGGCGACGGGTGGATGATCGAAATCAAAACCGAAAATCCCTCAGAACTGGATGACCTTATGGACAATAATGCTTATCTTGGAACCTTGAAAGGATAACGGTGACCATCATGCGTTACTTACCGCATACTCAGGAAGACATTGACGCAATGCTGAAGACGGTTGGGATTGATCGCCTGGAGGGTCTTTTTGCCCATATTCCGGATGATTGCCGCCGCCAGGAAGTGCTCGATGTTCCGGAGCATTTAACCGAGTGGGAACTAAACCACCACATGGATACCCTGGCCTGCAGCATGGCGGTCTCCCCCGACTATAAGGTATTTATGGGAGCCGGCAGTTACGAGCACTATATCCCTTCGGCGGTTTCATTTTTGCTGGGCCGTTCAGAATTTGTGACCGCCTATACCCCTTATCAGCCCGAAGTGAGTCAGGGGACCCTGCAGGCCATCTATGAGTATCAAACCCTGACCTGCCGTTTGCTGGGCATGGAAGTCGCCAATGCATCTCAATATGACGGGGCCTCCTCGCTGGCGGAAGCCATGTTAATGGCCATTCGAGTTTCCAGAAAAAAGGCTGTGGCCGTTTCCCGCGCAATTCACCCCCTCTATCGCCGGGTACTTGAGACCTACTTTGAGCCGACCGACCTCGAGATCAGGGAGCTGCCGTATTTGAGTGACGGTACCACCGATTTGAGCCTGCTTAAAGACATGGATGATTTAGGGGGAGTGGCCGTGCAGTCACCGAACTTTTTCGGTTGCCTGGAAAATGTGGAAGACATCCGACAAACGTTAGAAAATAAAAAAACCCTGTTGGTGGTATGCTTCAGTGAGCCACTGGCATACGGCCTTTACAAAAACCCCGGCCAATGCGGCGCCGATATCGCCTGCGGCGAAGGACAGAGTCTGGGAATTCCGCGCTCATTTGGCGGACCGGCGCTGGGCATGTTTGCCTCGAAAATGAAATACGTCCGCAACATGCCGGGAAGATTGGTGGGCGAGACCGTTGATCTGGACGGCAAAAGAGGCCATGTACTCACGTTGTCCACACGCGAACAGCATATCCGGCGCGAAAAAGCCACATCCAATATCTGCACGAACCACAGTCTTTGTGCGCTGGCGGCCGTTATGTACATGGCAACGCTTGGTGGTACCGGCTTCAAGGAGCTTGCGCTGCTCAATTACGACAAAGCCGAGTATTTAAAAAACGCCTTAAGCCAAGCGGGATTCAGATTGCCGTTTTCCCAGGCGACCTTTAATGAATTCGTCGTGGAATTTCCGGCCGGCTTCAAGAAAACCTACCAGCGCCTGTTGAAGAAAAAGATGATTACCGGCTTACCGCTGGACAGCTTCTACCCGGAGCTTAAAAATCATTATCTGTTATGTGCAACGGAAACAATCACCAAGGCGGATATGGATGCCCTGGTCCAGGAGATAAAAAAATGAAAGAAACCGCAGGTACCACCGGATTAATTTTTAACGAGCCGCTGTTATGGGAAAAAGGGAAAACCGGCCGGACCGCTTTTTCTTTACCCCGCCGCGATGTTAAACAGCATCCGGTTGATGAGAATTTAAAAGGCGATGGTCCGGATTTCCCCGATCTGAGTGAAGTCGATGTGGTGCGCCACTACATCCGACTTTCCCAATGGAACTTTTCGGTCGATTCCGGGATGTACCCCTTGGGCTCGTGTACCATGAAATATAATCCCAAGACCAATGAGCGCCAATCCGCCCTGCCGGGATTTGCCATGGCACACCCGCTGCTCCCGGAACCCCTTTCCCAGGGGGTACTCAAGCTCATGTTTGAACTGGAACAATATCTAACGGAAATAACGGGTATGGACGCCACAACGCTGCAACCGGCTGCCGGCGCCCATGGCGAGCTGACCGGAATGCTTCTCATATACCACCATCTTAAAAGCAAAGGCACGCCACGTTCAAAAATTCTGGTCCCGGACACCGCCCACGGCACCAATCCGGCCAGTGCCTCGCTATGCGGGTACCGCTCAATTCCACTGAAATCAAACGAAAGAGGCGTCCTTTCACCGCAGGCAGTCGACGAGCTCATGGATGAGGAGACTGCCGGAATCATGGTCACCAACCCCAATACGCTGGGCCTTTTTGAAGAAAACATTAAAGCGGTAGCCGACATCGTTCATGCCAAAGGCGGCCTGGTATACTGCGACGGGGCCAATATGAATGCCGTTATGGGCATCGTGAACATGAGAGAACTGGGTGTCGATGTATTGCACCTGAATCTTCATAAAACGTTTTCAAGTCCGCACGGCGGGGGGGGGCCGGGGTCAGGACCTGTGTGTGTCCGCAAAGAACTGGAGCCGTTTTTGCCGGTACCCCGGGTGACTCATAAAAATGGAAAATATGGGCTGTCCGAGGATTTCCCCGATTCCATGGGGAAAGTACACGCTTTTTACGGCAATATTGGGGTGATGATCCGCGCTTACAGCTACATCCTCAGTATGGGGCCTGAGGGTCTGAAAAAGGCCAGCCAGCTGGCGGTGTTAAATGCCGCCTATGTTAAAGATAGTCTAAAAGGCACTTTTCATCTGCCTTACGACCGACCCTGCATGCACGAATGCGTTTTTTCAGATAAGCTCCAGGAGCCGCATAAGGTGACGACCCTGGACATGGTCAAGCGGCTGATGGATTATGGATTTCATCCGCCGACGATCTATTTTCCCCTGGTGGTTCCCGGTGCCATCATGATCGAGCCCACAGAGACCGAATCCAAGGAAGACATTGACCTGTTTATTGAATCCATGAAGGCAATCGCCAGTGAAGCTCAGGAAAATCCTGAATTACTGCATGAGGCACCCCAAAAAACCAAACGCAGAAGGCTCGATGAAACCTCCGCTGCCAGAAAGCCGCGCCTGAGTGGATAAGTATAACACGTTGGTTGTGAGTAGTCCGTGGTCCGTGGCCACCCAAATTGAGATCTAACAATGGCACGATCCCAGAATATAAGTAATTCTGTAAATGACGCTCAGCCGCTTTCAATTGAAAGTCGTGCAATAACGGACAACGGACGACAAGCAACGGACGCGAAGATATGGCTGAGTCTGGATTTTGATCGAATCGGCTACCGGGAAGCCTGGGAGCTGCAGGGCAATCTGCTTATGGCCCGCAAAGAGCGCATCCTGAAAAAGAATATTGCATTATTTTTGGAGCATCCCCCCGTATTTACCCTCGGTCGTAGAGGCGGGCGGGAATGTATGCTGGTTTCGGAGGAATTCCTCGAGAAAGCAGGCGTTCAGGTCATCCAGGTCGAGCGCGGGGGAAATATCACTTTTCACGGACCGGGCCAGCTGGTGGTATATCCTATCGTGGATTTACACACGGCCAGAATAAAAGTTGTCGATTTCGTTAACGGCCTCGAAGAGGTAATGTTGCGCACCGCCGCTCGTTGGGGTATTGCTGCCGAGCGCAATCCGGCCAACCGCGGCATTTGGGTCGGGCCCCATAAAATGGGCAGTATTGGCATCGCCGTCCGCAGAGGCATCAGCTTTCATGGTCTGGCATTAAATGTCCAGACCGATTTGACCCCGTTTTCCTGGATCCAACCCTGCGGTTTAAAAGACGTGGGTATGACCACCATGCAGCAGGAAACAGCACAGAAACTTTCAATGCGACAGGTGCGGGTTTTTTTAAAAAAACAATTTGAGGCGGTTTTCGGAATTAAACTTCTTAAAACAGAACTGGATGATTTAAATCCTATATGCGGAAATTCAATTTCCAGTTCGCAAACCGCCCGTGCTTAGTATTTGGTATTTCGTGTTTAGCGAATCTCGGAATTGACCAAATACTAAACACTAAACACCAAACACTAACATAACAATGACCCAGCAACCCCAAAAAAAGCCCCGCTGGCTTAAAAAGAGACTGCCGACCGGCCCGGAATACGAGAAGGTCAAAGAATTAATCGGTAAGGATCGGTTGCATACCGTCTGCCAGGAAGCCAGATGTCCGAATATGTGGGAATGTTTTTCGCAACAGACAGCCACATTTTTGATCATGGGTTCCCGTTGTACCCGCAATTGCCGGTTTTGTTCGGTCGCACAGGGACCTGTTGAACCGCCTGATCCGGCCGAGGCGGAACGGGTTGCAGATGCCGCCCGACAAATGGGTCTGGGTTATATCGTAATTACCTCCGTTACCCGGGACGATTTGCCGGACGGCGGCGCTGCCTTTTTTGCTGCGACCATCAAGGCCATCCACCGCCAGATTCCATCCGCGAAGGTGGAGGTTCTAATACCCGATTTCCAGGGTAATGCTGAGGCGCTGCAAACTGTTCTCGAAGCTGGGCCGGATGTTCTTAACCATAATATCGAGACCGTGCCCCGCCTCTATGAGCTCGTCCGACCACAGGCAAGATACGAACGTTCACTTCAATTGTTGTCCCGGGTTCAAAAATATGCACCCGGGCTGCCGATTAAATCGGGCTTGATGCTGGGTCTGGGAGAATCTTCTGAGGAAATCCGTTCAACGCTCAAAGATTTAATCGATGCAGGCTGCCGTATCCTGACACTGGGGCAATATTTGCAGCCGTCAAAAGCGCATTTGCCGGTGAAGCGTTTTGTTTCCCCGGCTGAATTCGAAAATTGGAAAAACACCGCCCTTGAGATGGGCTTTAGCGAAGTGGCCAGCGGCCCCTTTGTCCGCAGTTCCTATCACGCCAAAGAGCTTTATCAGGCCATCGGGCCGCCAATCTTAAAACGAAATGCCGAGGTATAAATTTGGATGTTTCATTGGTTTGGGCCGAAATCGATTTAAAGGCCATTGCCCACAATGTTGCTGAGCTAGGACGCATTACACAGCCTGAATCTAAGTTGATGGCCGTTGTGAAATCCAACGGTTATGGCCACGGCGCCATCGAGGTTGCTAAATGCGCCCTGCAAAATGGTGCGGCCACGCTGGGTGTGGCCAGAATAGAAGAAGGGATTCAAATTCGCGAGGCCGGCATCCGGGCACCGATTTTAATTTTCGGTTATACCCTTCCGGAGCGGGCAGCCGATCTTTTGAAATATGAACTTACCCCGTGCGTTTATACGGTTGAATCGGCCCGCAAATTGTCCAGAACGGCCGCTTCGCTGGGGAAAAAAATAAAGGCCCATTTAAAAGTGGACACCGGAATGGGCCGGCTCGGTCAGTTGGCGAATAATTTTAAAGCCGACAATTCGACAGCTATAAATGCCAATGATATTGAAGAAGCCCTGGCTATTGCCGGCCTGAACGGCCTCGAGCTCGAGGGCATATTCACTCATTTTGCCACCGCCGACAGCTCAGACAAATCCTATGCCGAAAAACAGCTCCATCTTTTCATAAATTACTTGAAGCGACTGCAGCAAGCAGGCGTGAACCCGCCTGTCACGCATGCCGCCAACAGTGCTGCATTGATTGATATACCGCATTCCCATTTAGACATGGTGCGTCCAGGAATTGCGATCTATGGGCTTTATCCATCCGATGAAGTCCAGAAAAAGAAGGTAAGCCTCAAACCCGCCATGGCTTTAAAGGCAAGGATAATTCATTTAAAAAAAGTTCCTGCCGGATTTAAGGTCAGCTACGGTATCACTCATGAAACCCAGAAGCCAACCACCATCGCCACGGTGCCGGTAGGCTATGCCGACGGATTGAGCCGGCGGTTATCCTCCCGCGGCCAGATGCTGGTTCATGGGCAACGGGTCCCCATAATCGGACGGATTTGCATGGATCTGACCATGCTCGACGTCGGCAGTATTGAAAACGTTCAAATGGGTGACGAGGTGGTAATTTTTGGTCAACAGGGCAATGAGACCCTAACTGTCGATGAAATGGCCGCATTACTCAAGACCATAAATTATGAAATTGTTTCCACCATTACCGCCCGGGTTCCAAGGGTCTATTTAAAATAATCGGGTGTTTAAAACACACTGGCAAAAAAGCTGTTTTTCTGACTTTTTACGAGATAATCAAAAATTATTTAGGAATCACTTTGCCGTACTTTACCACCCCCGACAACTGCAGGCTGTATTACGCTTCCCATAATATTGAACCCTCCAGGCCGCCGGTGGTTTTTTTGAATGGCACCAGCCAGACAACGGTTTACTGGGAACCGCACGCAAATGTGCTTTCAGAATATTTTGGGGTACTGCGCTATGATGCCCGTGCCCAGGGAAAAAGCGATATCGGGACCTGTGAGATTTCCGCAGAAATCCATACCACAGATCTTAAAAATCTACTCGATCATTTGAATGTCCAAAAGGCCTACCTGATCGGCATCAGCCACGGTGCCTATATCGCCTTAAGGCTGGCAGCAGCAACGCCGAATTTGGTTGACCGGCTGGTCTTTTGCAGCATGGGCAAAGATTCCGGGGCTCAGGTAAAGCTTATCATCAGATCCTGGCTGGAAATTCTGCAACGTGCCGACCTTAAAACCATGGCATGGGCCACGCTGCCGCTGGTTTTTGGGAAACGTTTTTTAAATCATAACCATAATATACTCGATAAAATCGTCACCGCCATTGCCGCCCGCAACGATAAAAAAGCCCTTATTGCCCATTTTAATGCCATCGCCAAATATGCACCGATAGAATCGTTTCTGAAAACAATTAAATGCCCGACACTGGTCATTTCAGGATCTGATGATCCGATTGTCACCCCTCAGGATGCCCGCCAACTGGCAACGGAGTGCCACGGACGCCATGAGATATTTCAAGAGACCGGTCACAGCATCCCCGCCGAAGCCCCGCAGCTGTTCCAGCAAGTGATACTCGATTTCCTCAAATAGCCGTTATCTTTCAGATCGACCGTATAGACATCCAGCGCGTCATTCAGGTTGCAAGATTGGATCGGTTGTGTCTATATTACGACCTTTCTTTTATACGGCTATTTTTTCATTCAAAGGCAAACCGAAATGAGAGAAATCATACTGATCAATGTAACCGGAAAAGATAAGCCAGGCTTGACCGCCAGTCTGACCGGTATTCTTGCCCGATACAAGGTGGCCATTCTGGATATTGGCCAGGCCGTCATTCACGATTATTTATCCCTGGGAATTTTAGTTGAAATCCCGATCGAGTATAAATCTTCATCAATCCTAAAAGATCTTTTATTTGAAGCGCATAAACTGGGCATCCAAATTCGGTTTTCCCCGATTGAAGAGGACCTTTATGAAAACTGGGTCGCCCAGCAAGGAAAAGAGCGCCGAATTATCACTCTGCTGGGCCGGCGGATAACCGCCGAGCAGCTTTCAAAAGTAGCCGCCGCAATAGCCAAAAATAAATTAAATATCGACGTCATTAATCGGCTGTCTGGACGTGTATCGGTAAACAATACAGATAAAACTCAAACCGCCTGTGTACAGATTACGGTATCCGGAAAAATTGATGACCCCACAGTATTACGGGGGCAGCTGCTAAAAATCCACGCCGATACCGGTATCGACATTTCATTTTATATCGATGATATTTACCGGCATGCCCGCAGGCTGGTCGTGTTCGATATGGATTCGA
Organism: Desulfobacterales bacterium; assembly: GCA_050122435.1. Lineage (GTDB taxonomy): Bacteria > Desulfobacterota > Desulfobacteria > Desulfobacterales > JAHEIW01 > JAHEIW01. The sequence continues at coordinate 1,317 of JASFIX010000024.1, read as the reverse complement.
CCCTGATTCAAGGTGAGGCAATCGATGAACTTGCCGATATGGCCGGGGTCGGCGACCAGGTGGCACAAATCACCGAAGCCGGCATGCAGGGCAAAATAGATTTTAAAGAAAGCCTGACACAGCGGGTGGCCCTTTTAAATGGCCTGGAAGAAAATGTGCTTTCATTTGTCGCTAAAAATCTGGTGTTGACTGAAGGTGCCGACCGTGTTGTTCGCAAACTTAAACAGCTGGGATACAAAATTGGTATCATCTCCGGCGGTTTCGAATATTTTGGTAAGTATTTACAAAAAAAACTCGGCCTGGATTATGTTTTCACCAATTGCCTTGAAATCGTTAACGGAAAACTCACCGGAAAGATTAAGGGGGATATTATCGATGGCCAGAAAAAGGCCGATATTTTGGAAACGATTGCCCGTGTCGAAAACATCAGTCTCCGGCAGACCATCGCGGTCGGCGATGGCGCCAATGATTTGCCAATGATCAGTATCGCGGGTCTCGGCGTGGCATTTAACGCCAAATCCATCGTAAAGAAAAATGCACAGCGCAGTATTTCCAGTGTGGGGTTGGATGGGTTGCTGTATCTGATGGGGCTTAGTGAAAGAGAGATTCGCCAGTGATAAAGCTCCCCACCAACATCGGCCGGGAATCAGAGATGGCGGCGGAAAGGCCGGGCGATGTGCCCCGTCAAAACTACCCGACGTCTTTATTCATGACTTCAGTCTCAGCGAAAAATCTAATCATATCCTTGCGGTGTATGGGCAAATTACTAAACTTCACACCGATGGCATCGGCACTGCTCCAGATAATTTGTCCAGTCAGATCAATATGTTTGTGGGAAAATGGATTAAAGAAGGTTAGATCGATTTGCCGGCCGACCGGAAAAGGTTCATTGGTTTCAATATAGGCACCAAAGGCATTTATATCCAGCATAAAACTAATATGGTTTCGTTCCTCCAGCGTATAGTTGACCGGTATTAAGCAAGGGTTGCGGGGCTTTGCGCGTTTATCAATAATATCTTTGGCATGGTTTAATAGTGCCAATTGCTGCGCTTCTGACATATCCAAAATCAGCATCAAAAGGCGTGAAAAGCTGGTACTGTATCGCTTGATTTTTTGCTTGCCGATGAACTTATTCGCATCCATCTTTGTCACCTTTCTTAGAAATGGTTTCAAAACCCCATCTCCCCGCTAAATGAAGCGGGAATTCTGATCTGAGATTTTGAAACCACTTCTAATTATTCAGACCCTATCCGATCCACTGCACAGCTGGCGCTTTAATAAAATGAAGCACCGGGAATAGGCTCAAAACTGCGCGAG
>JASFIX010000023.1:0-15856 GCA_050122435.1 Desulfobacterales bacterium | reverse complement strand
CCCCGTCGAATCTCCGGCTGATATCCATCAATATAGCGACCATCTTCCCCTGACGAAGCGTTTGCATCATTTCCGGCAGTGCACCTTTTTTATAGATAACCCTGTTGCCAAAACGCGTGCGTAAGTTGTGGAAGAAGCGGTTAAGCCGGACGTTTCGCATTTTTTTTGCGACTACAGACATTTGCTGTCCTAAAAGGCAGGGGACGGCTTGGGCGGCCACTTCATAGTTTCCCAGATGGGCCGTAATCAAAACAATACCTTTTTGTTTGGCTATCGCTTCGATTAGGATCTCTTTACCTTCGATGTGTACCTTTGAGACAAGCCCCTGTTCAGAAAGACAAGTCATTTGCAGAAGTTCTAGGATGGTAATGCCAAAATGTTGAAAAATGCGCCTCATCATACTTCGGATTTGTTGTGGCGCAGATTCATCAAGGGAAAATAGCAAATTGCGCCGAACAATGCGCCGCTGGGGTACTGCGATGTAGTACAGTAGATTGCCCAGTATTTGCCCCAAAAACAGCAGAGTGGCATTAGGTATTTTAGCAATACAGGATCTCAACGGTAAGCACCCCGCCGATAGAGTTTCCAGAAGACCACGCAAGTTGCCAGTAGCGGGTAGCGTTTTAACTGCGGTGGTACTTCGACTTTCACACCCGAATGGCGTTCGATTTTCCAGAGGATGTAGTCAACCCCGCCGCGAAAAGTCAATAGACCTTTGAGCAGGCGAAGAACAGAGAGCAATTTGCCCTGCCAGCATCTGACGATCCAGTCCAGCTGACTCATACGACGAGCGTGATCGGGTATGGATGCCGTGTAATGATAATTGCCATTTTCCTTTTGAATATCGATTGGACAAGATAGGTGGCCCAGCGCTGCACGGGTGAGGTGCTCGTAATAATGCGGTGCAGCTTCAAATAAACCCACCAATTTCTGCGGTCTTTCAGCTCGAAGTTCAGCCCGATAGCTAAGGATCCATCCTTGTTGCCATAAATCGCGAGCCGTAAAAGGATTCGGCACGCGGGGCAGTACCCGTTCAACAAAGCTCAGTACGGCCTGTGCCAATGCAGCTTGAAGATAATCCGTAATTTGGGCGTTGCGGGCATATATGAGACCCACCGGTTGGGCAAATCGTCCCCAGATATAAGAGTGGAACCAGCGGGATGCCCCCGCTCTAAAATCCTTGAGCGAAAGCACCGCATACTTGGCGCGCACAACACGATCCTCAAAAGGCACTTCGATATAAAATACATTGGGGGGCAGCAATTTGTTCAGGGCTGCCAGGAGGGATCTGGGTTCAATCGCGCGGTAACGATCAACCAACACATACAGGTCCACCAGTCCGCCGCGGTCTTCACCGGTCCGCAGACATGAGCCGTAAAAAAGAATGGCTTTAATTGCGTCGCCATGATCCGCTAACAGCCGATCGGCCAGCGCATGTATCGCCGGTGAGACCGGTTGAGAAATCTGGCGGTAAATCTGATCAATAAGTTTTGTTTCAGTGGACATGATTATAATTGCAGAAATGATGCCTGTCCGCCATCACTGACCACGACAGGTCCAAGCTTGCTGTCAGGTTTATATAATTCTCCATCTAAATTAAACCCGCTGTCAAGGGTCAGTTGAGCCTCATCAATATTGTGACTGACATAGCCATTCGCTGGTGTAAGTTGTCGGCTTTTACGACCGCGCATCGCTGATGGCAATGCTCGCAGAAAATGCCGGTGGTGAGCATCAACAGCTGTGTAATGCAGCGGTTTGGGTTCAGAACCCCAGAAAGGGCGCAGCCCCAGAAACAAGCGCTGCAACGTCGTGATCAAAACCACAAGACACCTTTTTTGTTGCGGTTCATTCTGATTCAAACCGATGGTGATGGGCACGGAAGACACGACGTTGCGATCTTTCAAAACCACCGCCCATAGAAATCGGGCCAAGGCGACGCCTGCGCCTGTTTCGCCACGGATCCCCCTTGTGTGAACTTTTTGAAGACAAAAATGGGTTGCTTGATATATTACGGCTGTTCCAAAAAACATTCCATAAATTGGTGCATTTAGCGACGGCACCTGGACCTTCAATACCGGCCGCTGTATCATCGTAGCACTGTCGTTATTTGTGCGTGCCCAACTGAAAAGTCTTTGAAGGGCACTCATGCGAGATCCTTTTAAGCCGACATCACCAGCAATCATACTGGTGGTGCCTGCTGAAGGCAGAACCGCCAGCGTTGGTTTTGTTTCGAAAAAGCAGTCATGAAAAATTGCAGTTAAAGCTGCCTGAACTGTTCCGTCACCGCCGTTGACAACCACAATATTGACTTCACGCCGGGCAAAGTCCGCCAGTGTTTCAGACACATCTGAAGGGGTTTGAACTTCACACTGCAGCACTCCGGGTTGCGCCGCAGCGGCCGCTTCACGGATTTTTTTCAAACCACTTCGGTTGCCACCGCTTAGCGGATTGTTCAATATGCCAATACGTACAGTTGGATTGGATGTCATAAGGATAAAAAGTAATTTCAAATATGAGTTGTTTAAAATAGAACAAGTCAGTTCATCCGGGTTGTTCGGCGGGTGATCCGTCGATTTTCTTCTGAAATTAAATCAGCCTCTATTAACCCGGGTGACCGACCAAAGCGAGATGCCATTGAAAAAAATAATTCGCTATTATATACGAGAAATAGTATTTTTTGTAAAGTCACCCAAAACCCCAGTAGCTGAAATTTGCAGCTTGAAATCTAAGCCGATGAACCCTAACGAAACCTTCACTTTGGCGCACCTTTCGGATCCTCATTTAGCGGATCCTCATGGCAGCCGATTTTCTGATTTTTTAAACAAACGGTTTTTCGGTTATCTTAAGTGGCGCCTGAAACGTAAATCAGAACATCATAACGATGTACTTGCCGGAATGATACAGGATATCCGAAATGCCCAACCCGATCACATCGTTGTTACTGGGGATCTAACCCATTTGGGCCTGGCCGCCGAGTATGCGAAAGCAAAAAGTTTGCTGGAAAGTCTCGGGCCTGCATCTGATGTGACAATCATTCCCGGAAACCACGATGCCTATGTCGACGGTGCCCTGGACTGCCGTCTAGTTGATTGGTTGGACTATATGGTTTCCGATGGAAAAAAAGCTTGCGATAAAGCGATTACCGCGGATAATTTGATATTTCCAAGTTTGCGGGTGCGTGATGGTGTGGCAATCATCGGCGTATCCACAGCGCAGCCATGTTCGACCTTTCTGGCAGTTGGCTGTGTTGGTAATGACCAACTGCAGAGGCTCCAGAAAATACTGATCGAGACAGGCCAAAAAGGCCTGTTTCGCATTGTTCTTATACATCATCCACCGAAATCAGGTGTGGTCAGTTGGCGCAAAAGACTCACGGATGCCGAAGCTTTCCAAAAAACACTGCAAGATTGTGGGGCTGAATTAATCCTGCATGGCCACTCCCATCACCCATCGCGCATTTATCTGGAGACATCCGACGGCCGCATCCCGGTGATCGGCGTTCCATCAGCTTCAGCCGCCGGTAAGAATCCAAAGCGGCGCGCCCGATACCATCTTTATCAACTGTCACCGAATACGGTTAGTAGGGATGTAAAGGTGTGTGTGCGGAGTTATAATAATAAAGACAAGTGTTTCGTTACAGAGGAGGAATACCGTCTGTCAGGTTGAATCATTTACGCTAGGGAGCGGGCGGGATGATCAAATCGCTTGTTTTTTAGCCAGGCTTTGAACGAAATGCCAGTCATCAACGGTATCAACGTCTATGGCGGCTTGCGGAAATGGAAGCATCACAGCGCGAACGCTTATCTGCATTTTGTTTGAAAGTTCTTCTAAGCCATTGTCTAATGTGATCCTGCCAAGGAGATACCGCAAAATCGTCCACCAACCCAGGATTCGCATCATTCGCAACGGTTTTTTGCGTTCTTGTTCAATCTGGCGCCAGAATTGAGCTGCCCGGTCGGAACGAGGGGTGAGAAAACCAAATAAGTTACAACCGCAATAAGCACCATCTTTGAATTTTATAGCCGTGCGCCGGATTTCTGGAAATGCGGCCATCACGCCATCATATGCCGTCAATCCCGCAGCCACGTCGCTTGGCAGCCGGCGGGTTTCACTGCAAAAATAATCGACGATCTGCGGGGTCAATAATGCATGATCCGCAGTGGTTACCAGCACCGGTTTGTCTTCGGGGAATGTTTGCAATGCGTGATAGGTACTTAAGCTGGGGGTCGGATGGCTGTCAATCCATTTGACTTCCCCCTTCTCAATACGGGCTTTAAGCTGGGGTTCGTGCATGATCAAAGATTGCGAGGGGCCGCATAAAATCCGCGGCCCAACCTGCCGGGCGCCCGCTAACGCATCCAGGACCCGATGGACCATCGGCCGGCCGTCAATCGGTGCAAATGACTTACAGGCCACCCCGGCGGCATCGGCCACCGGGTCCTTTCCCGGTCGTTTTCCTGCAAGAATGATTGCCGTAAAAGATGCTGCTGATTCAATCATGCGTTAGTTGAATTTTCATACAAGGCTTGGGTGATGGTCGGGTACTTCTAGTGTCGTGTCCTTTAAGTAATTTGCAAAATACGGGTACGGTTTATTGATCTTCAATTTCAACAATAAAGGTTTCAGGTTTCAGGTTTCGGGTGTCAGGTTTCAGGATAACGAAGCTGATGATGCTCAGATTATCTGATTTCGCATTTTGTCATCTGTTTGCTGACACCTGACACCTGAAACCAAAGATATAGTGACGTTTAAAGACTCGACTGAGTAAAATAACTAAAACGATTTTTATAACATTTTTGCGGGACATAACATTAAATAAGATCTTTTTTGTAAATCCGATAGGTTTTATAGACAGCACCGCTGAGCGATTCAATGATGTCACTTATACCTTTATTGTCTTCCAGGATCCAGGATAATTCGGCCTTTTTTACGCCGAGCTTTATTACATATGCCCACGCAGCCTGAATCATTAAAAAAGGAAGGGCCGCACCCAATAAGCTGTCGTGATATTGTTTCCTGACACCCAAAAATGGCATGCGAACGGTTTGCGGAAACTTGACCTTAAGACGCCACAGCAGCTTTAACCATCCGATCGGAAATAATCGCCCGTTTAAGTCACGAATGGCCTCATTAATATTGGGCACAACGACCATAAAGGCCGCCGGCTTCTGGTCCACTTCTGCTATTTTGACCAACTCAAAATCCAGCACCAGCTTAAAATCCTTTGCGAGCTGATTAAATTCCGCTTCTGTATATGGCAAAAAGCCCCAGTTCTCAGACCAGGCATCGTTGAAAATGTCTTCAATTATTTTGATGTCTTCGTCAAAATTTGATTTGCGCAAAGACCGTATCTTAACCCGTTTTTTTGCCCTTTTAACGATCCTCTGCATAGCGGCTGAGGCTTCAAAATTGCTATCGATGAAATAGGCGTATAAATCTTTTATCTTTCGGTACCCATTTTCCTCTATGCGGGTGGCGTAATAGGGCCGGGCATGACCCATCATCATGAAGGGAGGGGTTTCAAAGCCATCCACCAGCAACCCTGGTTCCTGGTTGATGGATAAATTGTACGGCCCAAGAACATGGCGCATGCCATGATCGCGCAGCCAAGCTTCGGCAGTTTGGAACAATTCTGCAAATGTTTCGGCGTTGTTTTCAGCTTCGATCATACCGAAGAAGCCTTCTTTTTCCTGATGCCGATCCAGGTGGAGCTGATCAATCTGGGCGCTGATGCGTCCCACCGGCCTGCCGTCGCGATAGGCAATCCAGGATTGATAGCGGGCGTGCTCGAAATAGGGATTACGCGACGATAAATGCTCTTTGCGTTCTATAAGCAGTGGCGGCACCCATGCGGGATCATCAGAATAGATGGACCAGGGCAGGCGAATGAACAGGCGCTGTTGGTGGCGGTTGTTGACAGGATTAACTTCCAGCATAAGAATACCTCTTCTTTTCTGAGCGATAAACTATCGGCTTGGCAGTTGTGCAGGCGGCCAAAGTTTTAACGCGATCTTAATTCCACTGCGAATTTGTCAAATGTAAAATTAATTTTCAAGCATTATTCTGCTGAAACTTTTACTTTTCACTCAAGCGGCGATGGAAGGACCGGATAAGCTGGTTATTTTAATACCACGACAGCTAGTTGTTCTATAATTTTTCCAATGACTGCATTGCCTAGATTGGCAGATCATAAAATTTGCGATTCTATTTTCTAATAATATTTTCCATTCATTTTAAACTATTCACATAAACTCACGTTCGGCAAAAAAAATCATGCTTAACCCTGCTTCAAATCAAATGGTTAAATCGGCTTGATTGTCAAAAAATAGTCTAAAAAGTCCATTTTTATCAAAAAAAAATTTTTAGGAAAAATTTTTCACATTGTTTCCAAATGAGAACAAATCAACATTATTGTGTGCCTGATTGAACACACTCCTGATGGCTAAATTAAACCGGTTTTTAAGAAATCATGCATTTTTATTACCATTTTATTGTTATTTTAAATAGTTAAACCGTATGGAGGGTTGAAACCCATATTCACAGATTTTAGGAGAGATGTGGCAAAAAAACGACAACTATTTTTCAGGCAAAAATGACGTAAGTTAGTAAAATTATAATAAATTATTTGACATCCCAATTTTATTTCGATAAATATTCCTACAGATTCTACTTTCCTTATTATTAGGCTGCAGATGAGAGAGGCGACACCCTGAATTTTAGGTATTGAGCCATAGCTGCATTTTGCTGATTTAGTTTGTCTGGAAAAATTGGAATATCAAACGAGGAGATGGATGGAGTGAATATGGAAGCAACACCGACGCTAAACAATATACCCTTACGAGCTGGAGACTTTTCCACTTTACCTGAGGCGCTAAATTATGCGGCGCAGGGTCAAACCGGTTATAATTTTTATAATGGGCGCGGCAAATTATCTGCTGTTCTTCCCTTTTCAAAGTTGCTTGATGAAGCCCAATTACTGGCACAGCGATTAAGCGGTTTGGGTCTTGAGCGCGGCGCGCGTATGGCGCTGGTAGCGGACACCCATCCAGACTTCATTCGATTTTTCTTCGCCTGTCAATATGCCGGACTCATACCTGTGCCATTACCGGCTTCAATTCACATGGGCGGAAGAAAAACTTATGTGGATCAGCTCCACCGTTTGCTGATCAGTTGCCGTGCCAATGTCGCCATGGCGACCGATGATTTCTTTCCGTTCCTCAGCGAAGCCGCCGAAGGGCTTGACTTGTGTTTTTGCGGTACACCCCAGGCGTTTGACGAACTTCCTGAGGCTTCAATTCCGTTGAGCCCCCTGGGCCCTAAAGAATTGGCCTACATCCAGTATACCTCCGGAAGCACCAAGTTTCCGCGGGGGGTCATGATTACCCAGAAGGCTGTCCTGAACAACCTTGCTGCCATTCTTAAATCGGGCTGTAAGGTCCGGCCGGGTGATCGGGGGGCTTCCTGGCTGCCATTTTATCACGATATGGGATTAGTGGGCCTCGTATTGGCGCCGCTGGCAGCCCAATTATCCGTTGATTATTTGAAAACCCGTGATTTTGCAATGCGTCCCAGGCTATGGCTATCATTGATGACCGAAAATCGGGCCACAATCTCCATCGGGCCTCCGTTTGGTTATGAATTGTGCCTGCAACGGTTGCGCCAGAGTGATATCGAAAAATTTGATTTGAGTGCTTGGCGACTGGCCGGTGTTGGTGCTGAAACCATACGGCCCGCACCGTTGTTTCAATTTGCTGAAATGTTGGAATCCTGTGGATTTAACAAGGAGGCATTGTGTGCTTGCTATGGTATGGCGGAATGCTCCCTGGCTGTCAGTTTTGCACCGCTGAACAAAGGACTAAACATCGATCCCGTCGATGGCGACTATCTTTCCGAACACCGTCAAGCATTACCACTAGAAGCCAAGCAAATCGATGGCGCAGTCCGATCGAGCCTGTTTGTGGATTGCGGCGCACCATTGCCGGAATATGAAGTCGAAATTCGAGATACCCGTGGTCATGCGCTGCCCGAGCGGCACGTCGGCACCATCCATGTAAAGGCTGCCAGTATGATGTCCGGTTACTTTGGCGATCTAAAATTAACCCAGGAAGTGCTGACTGCAGATGGATGGTTTAATACCGGCGATCTGGGCTATTTTGTTAAAAACGGCCTTTTTATTACCGGCCGGGAAAAAGATATGATTATTATCAATGGCCGTAACATCTGGCCGCAGGATCTCGAGTTTGTTGCCGAGCAGCAGCCTGAAGTCAGAACAGGGGATGCATCGGCCTTTTCGGTGCCCGGGCCGGATGGACTGGAAAAATCGGTAATGATGGTGCAGTGCCGGGTGTCCAGCGATCCTCAGCGTGCTGAACTGCGGGAACGTATACAGCGCCTGATCTACCAGGAACTCGGAATCGAATGCTATATTGATCTGGTGCCGCGCAATACGCTACCCCGAACAACTTCCGGCAAGCTTTCCCGTTCAAAAGCGTGCAAAGAATTTTTGAAGCGGATAGAAAGGGATCAACTTCAGTCATCCAATGCGCCTATGTTTATGTTGGGTGACCGCGTGCAGGTCGGATGAACGGTTGATGTAAGCTGAACCTTTTTGAATTTCTTATAGATATTCAGGTAGCAGCGGAGGCCTAACGGGTTTGCCGGTAACGCTTTTTTAGGCAAGACGGCTTTAAGTCATAAATCCTTCGATTAGGATGTATCCGCAGCGACTTCATGGAAAACACAATCGCCTTAACGGGGGCAACGGGTTTTATTGGCAACAGAGTAGCCCGGCGGCTTGTCGCAAATGGATGCAGAATCCAGGCGCTGACCCGTACCTCATCGGATCGAAGCCGTCTTACGGGATTAAATATTAATTGGGTTGAGGGTGCGCTCGAAGACATTGAGAGCTTGAAACGATTGGTAAGCGGCGTTGATGCTGTGGTCCATTGTGCAGGCGTTGTTCGCGGAGCGACTCAGGCCCATTTTGACCGTTCGAATGTCGATGGCGTGGCGCGGTTGGTGCAGGCAGTCAGTGAACAGCACCCGGTGCCACGTTTTTTGTTGATATCGTCACTGGCGGCCCGGGAACCCCAAATTTCGCCTCATGCGTCCAGTAAGCGACAGGGTGAAGTAGTTCTAACTGCCAAAAGCGGACAGATTCCCTGGACGGTGTTCAGGCCGCCGGCTGTATATGGTCCCGGAGATCGCGAAATGCTACCGTTGATGCGGTGGATGGCACGTGGCATCGCATTTGTCCTGGGATCCGGTGACACCCGGTTCTCAATGCTGTACGTTGATGATCTGGCGGAAGCCATTCGACATTGGTTGCTTGTCGACCGCCCCCAGGAAAAAATGTTTGAACTGCACGATGGACATCCCAACGGATATTCGTGGCAGGATGTTATTGGAACATTTAAACGTCTGGGTGTTAAGCGTGTTCGCCGTATTCACGTACCCGTTGCTTGTGTTCGGGTCGCGGCAACGCTGAATTTTATCGCAGCCCGGGCACTGGGCTACAAACCCATGTTGACACCGGCAAAGCTGCGGGAGTTAACGCACCCCAACTGGGTGTGTGAAAATTCGGCCATTACAAGTGAAATTGGATGGACCCCCCATGTTACACTCGAGGACGGTTTAAGGCGCACTTTAGAACTTTAATCATTTTTATGCAAAGCTCTTATAATCACGAAAACACGAAAATTAAAAAACACGAAAAGCACTAAAATTTTATTTTCTTCGGGTTTTCGTCCTTTCGTGCTTTCGTGGTAATTACATTTGTCCAACATTCAATTTGATAGGTAAGATGCAAGAATACGAAACAATACTAAAGCATGTATGTGAACTTTTGGTTCCCTTTGTTGAGAAAGGGACAGCATTACGGGAAGATTCGGATCTTGTCGCCGATCTTAACTTTGATTCGTTAAAAGTGATGAAATTGGTTGAACAAGTTGAGGACGAGTATGATATATCCATACCGTTGAATATTCTTCCCGATGTGCAAACCGTTAAAGATTTTGTGATACAACTTCAAAAATTGGTGGCCTCGTAAAAAAGCCGCATTGCGTCTTTTTTACGAGAGTGTTTTGTTTTTAGTTTTTAGTGTTTAGCATTCAGCAAACGAATGCAATTTCATACACGCTTATACTAAACACTAAACACCAAACACCAAACACCAATTACCAAACACCAAACACGAAGGAAGTTAGAGAATGAGTCTCTTTGATAAATTTGAACAAATTGCGGCGGCACGGCAGCCTTTCGTGGAGCGGGGGATACGCTCCAATGTGGTCATGGAAAAAGTGATTTCACCCACCGAAGCCATTATTAACGGGCGCCCCGTGATCCTGGCGGGTACCAACAATTATCTGGGCCTCACATTTGATCCGGATTGTATTGAAGCCGCTTCAATAGCTGTTCGGGAACAAGGCACCGGTACGACGGGTTCCAGAATGGCCAACGGCAGCTACACCGACCATGTCCAATTGGAGCAGGAGCTGGCCGAATTTTTTGGGTGCCAATACGGTATGGTTTTTTCGACCGGTTATATTGCAAATTTGGCAATGTTATCTGCATTAACCGCGCCCGCCGATGTCTTATTAATTGATGCCGACAGCCATGCCAGCATTTATGATGGCTGCCGCCTGAGCGGAGCCGAAATTATTCGATTTCGACATAATGATCCGGAGAATCTGGCGAAACGACTCCAGCGACTGGGTGAACGCGCGTCTAATACACTGATTGTGGTGGAGGGCATTTACAGCATGCTTGGGGATCGCGCTCCTCTGGCGGAAATTGCCGAGGTCAAGGAAAAATACGGCGCCTGCCTTCTGGTAGATGAAGCCCATTCGCTAGGGGTGCTCGGCTCAAATGGTCGCGGATTGGCCGAGGAAGCCGGTGTTGAGGATAGCGTCGATTTTATTGTCGGCACCTTCAGCAAAAGCCTGGGAGCCATCGGCGGATTTTGCGTCAGTCATCATCCCGCCATGGATATGATTCCCCTGGCGGCGCGACCTTACATTTTCACCGCCTCTTCATCGCCTTCAATCATTGCCTCAACCCGCGAAGCTTTGAAAGTTCTAAAAGCCCGCCCCCATTTGCGGCAAAAACTGTGGGATAATGCGCATCTTTTATACGAGACCCTGCAGGGATTGGGATTCCAGCTGGGGCCGGAACCCAGCCCGGTCGTTGCCGTACGAGTTGCCGATATCGACCAGGTCATTGCCGCCTGGAAGGGGCTTCTGGAACAAGGCATATATGTTAATATGGTTACACCGCCGGCTACCCCGGATGGCGGATGCTTGCTGCGTTGCAGTGTGAGCGCCGGGCATAGTCCGGAGCAGATTGAACAAATTGGTAACGGTTTTGCAGCTCTGAAGGAAGCTATTCGGGAAACTGAGACTGCTTAAAAAAAATACCTGTTCAGGGTAATTCAGATCCGGATAAATTTTAATATGCGTTTAATCCAAATTTTTTTACGTATCTATACTTGGCAGAGTGCGATTACTTTAGTGGCTCTGATGTTTGCAGGTCTGCTAGAAGGTTTTGGGCTCTCAATGCTATTGCCCTTGCTCACCATTGCCGGGGATAAAAACGCTGGTGCAGCCGGTGCATCGACCGGCGGTGCAAGCTCTACGCTGGGTAAAATTGTTGATAATGTATTCGGAACGCTGGGAATTACCCCCTCCATCGGACTGCTGCTGATCATCTTTGTTGTCTGTATGACTGTGAAAGCTTTACTGACGCTGGCAGCCAATAAGCGGGTCGGCTATATGGTCGCACGAGTTGCCACCGACCTTCGTCTCGATTTGATCCATGCTTTGTTTGGCTCTCGTTGGGAATACTTCATACGCCAACCGGTTGGCAGCCTTACAAATTCCATCGCGAGTGAGGTTACCATAGCCTCGAAAGCATATCTCAGTTCAATTCAGATGCTTGCATCCATTATGCAGGCGCTCGTTTATGGAACGATTGTATTTCTTGTTTCGTGGAAAGCTACGGTGGTGGCCGTAGCGGCGGGTACAGTAATTTTATTTTTCGTGCGGCGCTTCATAAGAAAATCGAAACGAGCAGGCAAGCGTAGAACCAGCATTCTTCAGTCTTTGATGGCGTATCTGACCGATAGTTTGATCATGATCAAACCGCTGAAAACCATGGCCCGCGAGCATTTGGCCGATGCCGCCCTGAAGAAGAAGACCGAGAACTTGAAAAAGGCGATTAAAAAACAGATTTACAGCAAGGTGGCGCTTTCTGCTGCTCAAGAACCTTTAACGGTCTGTTTTACCGCTGCGGGTCTTTATTTCATTCTGGTCGTCTGGAAAATGCCACTGGCCAACGTGCTGGTCCTGGTCTACATGTTTTCAAAGCTGATGAAAAGAATACAGAAGGTTCAAAGCCTGTACCAGCAAGTCGTAACAGCGGAAAATGCCTACTGGTCATATCATTCCAAGCTCCAAAGGGCTTTAGAAGAAAAGGAAACGACATTCGGCAAGCAGCGGCCCTCTCTTAACTGCTCCATTAGCCTCAAGCAGGTGAGCTTCACCTATGCGGATCGGTGGATCCTCAAAGGTGTCGAACTTACTTTTCCGGTAAATTCTTTTACAGCAATCGTCGGACATTCAGGAGCCGGGAAGACAACGGTTGTTGATCTGGTAACTGGACTGCTGCGACCTCAGGAAGGCCAAATACTAGTCGATGATATTCCGCTGGATGAAGTCGATCTAAGACATTGGCGGCAGCTGATCGGATATGTGCCGCAGGAGACGTTGCTGTTGCATGATACGGTATTCATTAACGTAACTTTAGGTGATAATGAGCTCAAATCCGAGGATGCCGAAGGCGCTTTGCGTGCTGCCGGCGCCTGGGATTTTGTTAAGGATCTACCGAAAGGCATGCATACAGTGGTCGGTGAACGGGGGCATAAACTTTCAGGTGGTCAGCGGCAACGCCTTGCCATTGCACGCGCGCTTGCGCATCAGCCTAAATTACTGATTTTAGATGAAGCGACGACAGCCCTTGACCCTGAAAGTGAGGCCTCTGTCTGTGAAACGTTGCGAAAGCTGAAAGGCAAATTGACAATTTTGGCAATTTCCCATCAACCGGCGATATTGGAGGTGGCCGAACGGGCATATCAGCTGGAAGATGGGAAAATTTCCCTGGTACCGAATCTGTTAACGAATGGCTCTCAGGAAGTGGCTGCCACAGTAGCCCCTGTCTAGTGCCTTCATTTTAACCTGCTTTGACAGGCGCAAACGGTTTATGAACATAGCTGATTCCGAAGATTTAAATCCCGATTTGCAGGATGCCATTCGAAAGATCCGCCTTATAGCATTTGATTTTGACGGCGTCTTTACCGACAACATGGTATACGTCCTGCAAGATGGTTCGGAGGCCGTGCGCTGCAGTCGCAGTGATGGTATCGGATTGCAGAAACTAAAAAGAATGGGCATTGAGGCAGTCATTATTTCAACCGAAGCGAATCCGGTAGTGTCTGCGCGCGCCCAGAAGTTGAAGATCCGGTGTTTTCAAGATTGTGACGATAAACGTAAAGTTCTGGAAAGCATTGCCGAAGAATTAGGCATTTCATTGGGTGAAATCGCCTTTGTTGGCAATGATATTAACGACCAGCCCTGTTTAAGCAACGTTGGGATGCCCATTGTTGTATATGATGCGCATAAAGACGTGGTTTCGATTGCCCGCTATAAGACCCGGAATCCAGGAGGGCACGGAGCCGTTCGTGAGGTTTGCGATCTGTTTGAAAAAGCCCTGACAAAATAAGGGCTTCGCAACTCGGTTTTTATAACTGTTTTAAACTTGAATATTTGAATGGGAACAGCTGAGCAACGCAATATCATCAGCGTCTCGTGGAGTGATCATCTCATTTTTGGGGAAGGTGATGGTAAATTAGCAACTATTGATGCATTAACCCGGCGGATGCAATGCTGGAAACAAGAGTTAAATGTCGGCACAATTCATTGGCGCTGCACACGGGATCGGATCAAAGGGCGATTTTATGCGGGTAAAGGCTACCGGCATTTTTTTAAAGCCAAGAAGTCGGACATCACTTGGGATGATTTAGAGGTGGTACCGGAAATGGCCCGCAAACACGATATACAGGTATTCTTATACGTCACCCTGTTTGATGAAGGCTGGGGCCTTCTACCCAAAAAAGTTAGAGAGGTCAGTTACCATAACAGGATGCACTGCCAGCATGTGAGCTGGCAAAGCGATTTCAGCAGGGCAAATCCTCAATATGCGATTGCTGATCGAACCTTGCGGAAACAACAGTGGGGGGTTCTGTGTCTGGGATACCCGGAAGTTCGCGAACATCTGATCCGCCGCTACCTTCGACTGGTACAGAAAGGAAATTTCGATGGATTATTTGTCTGCCTGCGATCACAGTCCCAGCCGGCAGACTTTGCAGATCAATATGGATTTAACGAGCCCATACGCCGGGAATATTTGAAACGATACGGAACGGATATATGCCGCGAAGATTTTGATTTGCAGCTGTGGCGGGATTTGAACGGAGATTACCTGACCCTGTTTTTAAGGGAATTGCGAAAGAAGTTAAACGAAAGCAACTTGAAATTATCCATAGGTGTGCCGCGAGGGACGGTTCTCGGCCCTCCCATGGGAAATACAACGTTGCAATGGCCCCTGTGGGTTCAGGAAAAAGTTGTTGATCAGGTGATTATCGATCAGAATTCATCCCAATGCCCGTCCATGTGGCATCAGCTTTGGCCCATGCATCGCGGATATGGATATCTTCAAAATTATTTAACGGGTCAAGGTATGAATTTGCTCGAGGAAGATATTATCAAAACATACGCACCCGTATTTGATGGTAAAAACACAAAATTATACGTCGCCAGACAATGGCAGGCACGGTTGGAGACAAAAGAAAAAAAAATATTGGAAATGCCGGGTGTTGCAGGTCTTGTATTCAGCTCATTTCGTCATGACAACCCGGGGCCTATCAAACGAAATAACTGGACCGCTTAGAAGCGGTTTCATAAATTCATAAACTATTAACCCATAACGAAAAACCAATAACACCTCATTCGATTTTCGTCGAATGAGGTTACAAGGAGGAGAGAAGATGAGAGCATTAACCATCGATGGGAAAAACATTCACGATGACGGTGATTGCTGGGTGATTGCCGAAATAGGGCATAACCACCAGGGCAAACTTGATACCGCCAAAGAGATGTTTCGAGTCGCCAAGGAATGTGGCGCCGACGCGGTTAAGTTGCAGAAACGAGACAATCGGCAGCTTTACACCAAGTCGGGCTATGACAAGCCTTATGAAAATATCAACAGCTACGGTGCAACCTATGGCGAGCACAGAGAAGCGCTTGAATTTGGCTGGTACGAATACAATGAATTAAAAGATTATGCCAAGGAACTCGGCATCACCTTTTTTTCCACCGCCTTTGATTTTTCCAGTGCCGACTTTTTAGCAAAGCTCGATATGCCGGCATATAAGATCGCCTCCGGTGATTTGAAGAACATTCCGTTGCTGACCCATATCGCCCAATTTCAAAAACCGATGGTGATAAGCACCGGTGGAGGGACAATGGAGGATGTCAACCGGGCTTATGATGCCATAATGCCGATTAATCAACAGGTGGCTTTGCTGCAATGTACCGCGGGCTACCCGGCAGAATTTGAGGAGCTGAATTTGCGGGTGATTACCAGCTTTCGAGAACGGTTTCCAGATACGGTGGTCGGGCTGTCGTCGCATGACAACGGCATCGCCATGGCAGTGGCTGCCTATATGCTGGGCGCCCGTATTGTCGAAAAACATTTTACGCTGAACCACACCTGGAAAGGCACCGATCATGCTTTTTCTTTGGAG